>NZ_BDUF01000086.1 GCF_002335525.1 Effusibacillus lacus | reverse complement strand
TAATACATTTTTTTACATTTGGTCGTCTAGTTGCACGGCTTATTTGGCATGCTCATTTTCATTGTTACGTGCGTTTGATAAGGATTTCAGACTTGTCACCTTTCGTTCACGAAGAGTACTGTAATACATGCTACTCGATATCTACGCACTTGTCCATCAGACGGTTAAAGAAGCGGTCCGGCCATGACTAGCGACCGCCTTGCCACCTGCGAACCTTGGCCCGCCGAATATTGGCAGGATTCAAGAGAGCCCGTTCCATGATCTCCCGTAAGAACAAAGGTTCAATCCGAATCTTGTCCGCACCCTTCAACTCCTCATAAACACCGGAAAACACCAGGTAATCTGCAGTTGCGGCCAGATAGCGCCGGTTTTCTTGAAGCGGCTTGTCGTTGGCAACAACCTGCTGAATGAACCCCTTCTCGTCACACTGAACCTGCAGCCCTGACAATGCAAGGGAACCTACCACCTTGCCGCGAAAACCAAATCCCATTCCCCTCCGGTGGGTATAGGCAGGGTCCAGTGCTTTCTGCAGCAGATCGCGTATCTGCCAGCCGTACAGTTCGACCAACACCGGATTGATCGGGGACGGACAGCAATTCAGCAGCACTCTTCTCGTCAGCGGACCGGCATTCAGCCCAAACAGGAAAACCCCTGTATTCAGAAGGGCAATCTCAGCCTGAACCAATTCCTTCATTTCGTCAGCGACCAGATTGCCCAATTCCGATTCCCCGTGGTAATGATGGTCCAGATTCTCCGGAACATGGACGAGCACGGAATCCATGACCCGCTCCGCTTCCCGTTTGCCTTCGTCCAATATGGTTTGCAGATCCGGATCGGGAATCACCGAGTCCTCCCTGGGAATAACGCGCCCTTTTATATCCCGCACACACCTGTCTGTCTCGTCGAATTCAATCGCTAAATGCCCAAAATACTGAGCAAATTTGCCAGCTTGGGCAATCCAGGATCCCCCCACCCGCTCCGGTTCTTCCAGCACGTTATGGGTATGGGAACCCAATATAATGTCAACCCCGTCAACCTTTTGGGCAAGGGTCCGGTCCACCCCCAGCCCCAGGTGGGATAACATGATCACCATCTCCGCACCCTGTTTGCGCAGCTCTTCCACCAGTTGCGGAACCTGGTCCTCGGCAGCCAGCGCATGTACTTCTTCTAAGTGGTAGTAAATGTTATAGGGAGCCGTCAGCCCAAACACACCGATCTTTACACCGTTTCTGTCCAGCAACAGCGTGTCTTGAAAAAACGGGAATCTGTCAAACGTCCTCAAATCCCTCAGATTGGAAGTCAGTACGGGTATGGCGGACTGTTCGCAAAGATCCTGCCAATACTGCCTGGGTATAATCAGTCCTTCATTGTTGCCGAATACCCAGGCATCATAGTTTAACGCTTTCAGCAGCGAGGCGTTGACACGACCCATCGTGCCGTCCGTCTCAGGACTCATCCGGTCCGCGTGATCTCCGATATCAAACAGCAGGACCGGCTCCCCGTGCGCAAGCAAATCCTCCCGCAGCCGGCGAATCTGTGTGCCCACTTTCAGGTATTCCCCCAAGTGACTGTGCACATCATTGGTATGGATAAGGTGCAGGTACATGTTTCGCTCTCCCTGTAATCTTTGTACAGCTATTATATCGAAAAAGCTCCGTTCAAAGCACACTCGCATGGAAGTGAAATAAAGCGAAAACCCCGACAAAACCATCGGGGTTATCGCATCTGCAGTCTTATGGAACATCAGTCCCGGCTGGGTCCCACTTCGTCGTAGCTCAAACGGGTCACTTTCGTAGTCTTGCCTTCCGCAATCTCGCGCGGGGTTGCCTTCTTCTCCAGATTGTCGGATCCCGGCGCGATTGTGGGTTTGCGATCCTTGTCTTTGTCCACGGAAATCCCTCCTTTGCCAGTAGGGTCCCCGCTGAACAAGAAATTTACGCATTCGCCTGCTGACGGGCCTCGTCCTTGAGGGTTCGGCGAAGAACCTTGCCGACTGCCGTCTTTGGCAGCTCATTCCGGAATTCCACGAGGCGCGGCACTTTGTAGGCTGCCAACCGTTCACGGCAGAATCCTATCAGTTCTTCCTCTGTCAGGGACATTCCCTGTTTCACCACAACGAACGCCTTCACGTTCTCGCCACGGTATGCGTCCGGCACGCCAACAACCACCGCTTCCTGCACCGCCGGGTGCTGGTAGATCACTTCCTCCACGTCACGCGGATAGACATTGAAACCGCTGGCGATGATCATATCCTTCTTGCGGTCGATGATGTAATAATATCCTTCTTCGTCCATCTTGGCGATGTCACCCGTGTAAAGCCAGCCGTCACGAATGGTTTCCTCCGTTTCCTGCGGCATATTCCAGTAGCCCTTCATTACTTGTGGACCGCGAACGATCAATTCGCCAACTTCGCCGGGAGCCAGTTCCGTTGTTCCGTCACCCAGGTCCACAATCTTGGCTTCCGTGAAAGGAATTGGTTTCCCGATGGAACCGGGTTTGCGCTTCTCAATCGGGTTGAAGTGGGTGACGGGAGATGCTTCCGACAACCCGTACCCTTCGATGATGGTTCCTTCGGTCTTGGCTTCAAACTCTTTCATCGCTTCAACCGGCATCGGCGCCGAACCGCTGACGCAAAGGCGAATGGAGGAGATTCCGTACTCCACCGCTTTCGGGTGGGAATTGATGGCGATGTACATGGTCGGTACACCCGGGAAGAGGGTGGGCTTCGCCGCCTGAATCGTTTGCAGCACCTCTTCCAGATCGAAACGCGGAAGCAGAATCAGCAAAGCGCCTCCCACAATTCCAGCATTCATGGCCGATGTCATGGCATACACGTGAAACAGGGGAATTACAGTCAACACCCGGTCTTGCACAGTCTCCTGAGACCTCATCAGCAAGTGGCTCTGATAAGCATTGACAACCAGATTCCGGTGGGTGAGCATCGCACCCTTGGAGCGACCGGTAGTGCCGCCGGTATACTGCAGCACCGCCACATCATCAGGTGACAGATCCGTTTGAGGAGTCGGTGCGGTTGCCCCTGCCACAAAAGCTTCAAACCCAACCGAACCATCTTCGTATGTCTTTGCTGCAGGAGGCAGTTCTACTATAATCTTTTTCACAAGCTTGGCGGAACTGGGTGCTCCTGCCGCTTTCGGGAGCAGCGGGCCAAATACCACCAAGGCCTTCGCGCCGGAATCACTCAGGAAATGTTCAATTTCCCGCTCAACCGACATGGGATTGACCTGCACAACAATGGCTCCGGCCATCAGAATCCCATAGTACGCAATCACATATTGCGGGCAGTTGGGAAGCATGATGGCCACCCGATCGCCTTTTTCAATTCCCAATTCACGGAGTCCTGCAGCAAATCGCCCTGCATAGCCATAGAGGGTTTGATAGTTGATTTGCTGACCGTAAAAGTAAATGGCTCCTCTCTCAGGAAAGCGCTTACAAGTTTGACCCAGCATTTGAGGTAATGTCATGTTGCTGATCTCTTCCAGTTTCACCATTGGAATCCCCTCTCTCAGCATTAATAAAAAATTTCAATAAATTTGTACTTCTTTGTCTTTCTTTATTCTATAGCATAATTCCTGCCTCTTTCAATTGCAGTAAACTGCAGTAAACAACAGGCATCCAAACAAAATCCGGCACTTAATGCCGGATCCCCTCGCTAATTTCTCTGATTCGTTGTTGGCATCCCTCCATCAACACCGTTTGGCCCGTCTTGAGGAACAAGTGTGTCAGCAGGTTCAACACTTCCAATTCCAGAACCGGAAGCCTATATTCATGGCAAGCAGCCAATGCCTGCTTCAATCTGAAAATGGCTCCATGCCAATCTTTTTGACTGATCAGTACCAGGGTCATTGCCAGCAGAGCTTTAATCTGGCCGTCTGCCGATTTCTCCTTCCGGTAAATTTCATATGCCATCAGCAGGGCCGCAATTGATTCATCCAGCTTCCCCTGTTTGTACAAGACTCTTGAATAGATCTGCCATCCTTGTGCCGCATCGGTTGCGTTGGTGCAAACTGACAATTGTTTAAGGGATAGAGCGCAGTGCAGGGCCGCTTGCTCAAGTTGGTTTCGTTCCATCAAGCAGACCGTCACCAACAGTTCGGCCAGTCCCGAGTTGTGAACGTTGCCCGCTTGATCGAATTGACCACGGGCTTGAGATGCCATTTTCATGGCTCTGCTCAGACTGCCCGCCCGGTAAAAGACCATAGCCAGCAGCAACAGCATGTTTCCCTTTAATTTGCCCAAGCCGCTCTTTTGAACTGTGTACCTGTGTTCCAATTCTTTCAATTCTTTTCTGTATGGATAGAGATACAACGGAGTAATTCCCGTCTGGTAGGATCTTTCCTTGGCCAATTCCAATACATGCTGTTTCACGGTTCCCAACAGAATCCGCAGTTTTGCTGCAGAGTCTCTTTCATGACTTACGCAGTCCAGCACCTTACCAAGCAATAAATCCAGCGACTCCCCTGCATTTGTTGGAACCGGTTCCGAATGGTTGCGAACCCGCAAACTCATGCAAACTCCTCCCAAACAATGATTTTGTCAGGGCAGACACATAAGCGTATACCTGTGGCGGCCCGGCTGTCATAGAAAGCAGTGCCCTCCTTAGACCCGCAGCTTTGCGTCATCTCCTTTCGGAGATTTTGCCTTTTTCTACAGCGTATTTCTCTAATAGGTACAACGATTGCCGAGAGATTCCTATAAAAAATATAAAAATGCGTCAAAAGTCCCACTCTTTTTGGGCTTTTTCGACGCATTTCGACAAGATAATCCCGTCAAATCTGCTGGTTTCTGCCTAAGCTTCCAATGCAATCCCGCGCAATCCCAGCTCGTCGGCTCTTGCCTGGAGTGCAGCAATGACAAATTCAATATGTTCGTCCAAATCGACTCCCAGCTCCTCAGCCCCTTTGTACACGTCTTCCCGGGAGACCCCTTTGGCAAACGCTTTGTCTTTCAGTTTCTTCCTGACCGCTTTCACGTCCACGTCAAAGATGCTTTTGGTTGGTCGAACCAGGGCAACCGCCATAACGAATCCGGACAATTCGTCTACTGCAAACAGCGTTTTATCCAGCAGTGATACCCTTGGAACGCCTGAATACTCGGCGTGGGACAGGATTGCATGAATCACGTCTTCCGGATAGCCCATTTTTTGAAGAATTTCGCAACCTTTAAAAGGATGCTCCTCAGGAGTGGGATACATCTCGTAATCAAAATCGTGCAGCAGCCCGACGATTCCCCATTTCTCCACGTCTTCGCCAAACTTTGCCGCATAGGCACGGATGGAAGTTTCCACCGCCAGCGCATGCTTGATCAAACTTTGGCTCTTGGTGTATTCGTTCAAGAGATTCCATGCCTCTTCCCTTGTGAAATTCATTCTTCTCACTCCGTTTTCTAAATTGTTTTCCAGGGCCCCGCATAGCATGACCGGCAATTGTTTGCCTTACAAGCTACTGGGGTGACAGTTTATACAGCGGTTCCAGTTGGAGCATGGTTTGCCGTGCCCTGTCCAGAAACTCCCCGCCCGACATGGATATTGCTTCTGCTCGCGGGATTTCGATCCCGACCAGCAGTTCCCCATTCTTGTTATGTATGAGTTTTCGGGTGAAGATGTCAATTTTCTCATTCATCTCCGAATGAGGGACGGGCTTTGGTTTCACGTGGTCATCGTACCAAAGCATGGACCCCGGAATTTTATCCCTGACCTCCGGCCATTGCCGCGCCAGTTGTTCCCCGAATTCTTTCTTGTGCAAGCATTCGTAGATGATGGCAAACTGCACGAAAGCATGGGTAGACCACAATCCGACTTGAAAATGGGGCAGCATCTTATAGCCGCGAGGATTTGTGGCAAAGCTTACCCAGGAATCGCTGGGGGGGTTGGTTTTCCGCCGGGCATGTTTGGCCACATGCGCAAAGAACTCTTCTCCGTAATGGGCGGACAAATCCGGAGCCAATTCTGTGCCGATCGCTTCAAACTTGGGACGCACTCTGGTCTTGAGGGCCTCCATTCGGGGCTCCAGCCCTTCCACTTCAAATACAGCAAAGTCTTCTTCTTTCCATCCGGCAAACATTACCTTCCTCCTCCCTTACAATTGCTGGAACAAACGGACTAATTCTTCCGCCACCGATTCGGCGGTAAACATGTCCGTATCATTCTCATCCGCAAGCTTTTGGTAGCGATCCAGATTTTGCGCCATGCGGATCAATTCCCCGGCAACCTTCTCCGGTTCCCGCGGATCGACAACAGGAAATCCGAACTTGCGAATCAGTCGGCCGGTAGTCCCCTTTTCAGACGTTATTCCCATAATCGGCTTTCGCGCGCCGAAATAATCAATCAGCTTGGAAGGCAGGAACAGATTGACGTCACTGGGCGCATCAATCAGGAGCAAAATATCGCTTTTCCGCATTTCGGCAAGACTCTGCAAATAGGGAACCTGGCCAACCCGTTCGACGGTAACTCGAACTTTGGGCAAGTATTCATCAAACAGCGGCTGGTGACGCCAGTCCACATTGCCGATAATCCGGAGACGCATCCGTTCTGCCACTTCCGGCGCCTGCCTCTCAACCACTTCCAACGCCCGAAGCAATGGCTCCGGCGAGCGCAGCCCGTAGAAGTCTCCTATATAGGCTACAGCAATTGGGGCTTTGTGGCCGCCAGCAGCAGATTCTGAACGGACATTGCCGTTTTCCCCACTCCTATTATCATGGTACAGCCTGTCCACATAATAATGGGGCAGCACCATCGATATTCCTTTCACGTTGACATCCTTGTAGTGAGAGGCAACCAGATCCCGAATCTCCACCGTCGGGAAAATGAATCGGTCTGCGGCCTGAATCACTTTCGACTCGTTCTTGTTCTCCACCTGATGCATAAGGTCCAACGGATACTGATGGTACGGGTTGTGGGCCCAGGGATCGCTGAATTGGGCTACCCAGGGAATGCCCAACTTCTGCTTGAACTCATAGGCTGCCAAATGACTGATTCCCGGCATTGACCGGGAATAAATCAACTTATACGGTCCCGTCAGCTTGTGTCGCAGCAGCACCTGCTCCATCCATTTGGCGTTTACGTCCTGAAACAGGGAAGACCCTTTCTGGTACAGGCGGCGAACGATCTTGTTCAGCGGTTTCGGGTTGTTGTATCTGTGTATTTCAATGTTCTCCGACTGCATAATTTCCGCCAACGTTTCGTCTTTCCGGAAATCGACGTCTTCCCCCGCCGCCACCAGTTCAATTTTGTAGTACCGTGCCAGTTCAGGCAGGATCTTGCCGACCAGAATCGATTCTGCCGACAGGATTGGCGGCGCAAAATACGAAACCATCAGAATCCGTTCCATTGCATCCTCCTCAAAACCTTTGGTCCAAACACGTTTCCCATTTTTTCCATTGATCTTTTATAATTAGAACAACAGTGAAATCATAGCTGCCCAGTACCTTATGGAGGTGCTCCCCATGCGAATCTTCTTGACCGGCGGAACCGGCTATGTCGGACAGGAATTGTTGCAATCATTATGGATGAGCGGATATCAAACGGTCTGCCTGACAAGACCCGGCTCCGAGAAAAAATTGACCCTCGTGCCTGAGACGGCTGACCTCATCTCTGTTGCTTACGGTGATGTACTGAACCCTGAAAGCCTGGTGAAAGGCATGCGAGGGTGCGATGCTGTGATTCACCTCGTTGGCATTATCCGCGAGTTCCCCGGGAAGGGGATTACCTTTGACAAGCTGCACGTGGAGGCCACCCGGAATGTGGTGGAGGCTTGCAAACAAACAGGCATCAAAAGATATGTACATATGAGTGCTCTGGGAGCCCGCGTCGGTTCTCAATCCGGCTATTCCCACACCAAAGGGATTGCGGAGGGAATTGTAAAAGAGTCCGGCCTGGACTGGACCATCTTCCGACCTTCCGTAATCTTCGGAGCGAAGGATGAGTTCGTCAACATGCTTGCCGGCATGATCCGCAAGGCACCGATCGTCCCTGTAATCGGGACGGGCGCCTACCGGCTGCAGCCCGTGTCCCTGAAAAACGTGGCAGAAGGGTTCACACGAGCCTTGGACAAACCGGAAACCATCGGGCAAATCTATGAAGTGGGCGGCCCACAATCCTACAGTTACGACGAGATGATTGACGAGATCGCCTTGGCCATGGGCAAGAAGAAAGCCAAGATCCACATGCCCCTCGCCCTTATGATGCCCATTATCCGGCTTATGGAAGGTTTCGCTTTCTTCCCCATCACCCGGGCACAGCTGACAATGCTCTTGGAAGGCAATACCTGTGATTCGACCGGATTTTACCGGACGTTTGACATCCGGCCGATTCCCTTTGCCGGAGGCATCCGCCAGTATATTGGGTGAGGCAAAGAGACCCGATCCTTTTTTAATTCGGTACAGATTCGACAAGTTCCTTCAATTCTCGAAAAATCGCCTCCACATGTTCCAATGGAATGTGCGCCAATCCGTTCGCAAGGTAAACGAATCTCTGCCTGAATCCTGTAATATATTATCCCGGGATGAGCAACCTAAATGCAGAGGTGATCCCATGTCCAAGGCAGAAACCGTATTCCAGCATGCCGTGTTCGACGATCATTCGGTCAGCAAAGTGAACAATTTTACCGGTCAGGATCTGACCACCAACACCTACTATTTCAAGCCGGGCCAGTCCATGGGGTACATGACGCCGCTGGGCGGTGATGAAGTGTTTGTCGTACTGCAGGGCCAAGGCCAGTTCCACCTGAACAACGGACAGGAAGAAACGATTGAGGTGGAACCCGGTTCCATCATGTACATACCTGCGGGAGTCAAGTACAAAATCTCCAACACGCATGCGGGTGACATGATCTGTACCGGTATTCATCATCCCCCGCACTAAGAAGCGCTCCGGCCCAAACAAAAAAACCAGCACTAATGGGGGTCCATCGGTGCTGGTTTTTATTATGTCTACAATGCACACTCCTCAATCTCGAATCCCAGGTCTTCAATCATCTGCCAGTCGGCCATCGGTTCCTGCCCTGCAGTTGTCAGATAATCCCCGACAAAAATCGAATTGGCCGCATATAAGCCCATCGCCTGCAGATGGCGCAGATTCACTTCCCGTCCGCCGGCAATCCGGATTTCCTTTGAAGGATTGACAAAGCGCATCATGGCCAGCAGTTTCAAACACTTTCGGGGAGTCAGTTCCCGCCGGCCTTCCAGAGGTGTACCGTCAACCGGGTTCAGAAAATTGCAGGGAATCGAGTCTGCATCCAGGTCACGCAGCGCAAAGGCAATTTCCACCGCTTCTTCCTCCGACTCTCCCATGCCAAAGATGGCCCCGGAGCAGGGGGAGATGCCCGATTCTTTCACCTTTCTGACCGTATCGACACGGTCCTCGTATGTATGGGTGCTTGTAATATTGCTGTAGTTGGCAGCACTTGTATTCAGGTTATGGTTATAGCGGTGAACTCCCGCCGCTGCCAATTTGCTGGCGTGTTCCTCGTTGAGGAAGCCCAGACAGCAGCAGATCTTTAGATCCGTAGTCTCCCGGATCTCCTTCACCGCATCCGCCACATGGTCGATTTCCTTGTCGGTGGGGCGGCGGCCCGAAGCTACAATGCAGTAGGTGCCCGCCTTGCGGCGAATAGCCTCTTGCGCTCCCTCAAGAATCTTTTCTTTTGTCAGCCAGGCGTATTTGTCAACCGGCGCTTCCGACACTATGGATTGGGAACAGTACCCGCAATCCTCCGGGCACAGTCCGCTTTTTGCGTTGATGATCATGTTCAGCTTTACTTTTTTGCCGTAGTACTTTTTTCTAATAAGAAAAGCGGCATGCATAATGTCGAGGAGCTCGTCATCGTCCGCTCTCACAATCGCCAGCGCCTCATCCCTGGATACCGGCACTCCTTCAAGCACTCTTGTGGCGATTGCCTTCCAATCGAATTGTTGGGTAACTGCTTGTGTCACTGTTGTCCCCTCCCGGAATTTTCTTTTTTCAATAAGTAGCCTGACATTATGGTGTCGATATCGACACTTTCCTTGATCGATTGTCTGACCTCTGGGGGTTCAAAATGCTCTCCCAACCAAGGAACCGTTCCAAGTACGGGAACCTTTGCCCATTGTTCGATCAAGCCGGGATTCGTTTGCTCAGCAACTCCAATCGGACTGCTGCCGAGTCCCGATAGAACAACGCCGATCACATCAATCCCTCGCTGTCGGGCAAATTCGACTGTCAAAACCGTTTGATTGACAGTCCCCAAGCTTGAGCGCGCGACAATCAGCAAAGGCAGCCCCAAACGGGCAGCCACATCCGCCACAAGGGTGTTCTCCGTATACGGAACTGCTAACCCCCCTGCCCCTTCCACAATGACAAATGGGTGATGGTTCGCAATTCTCCGGTATCCTGCTTCGATATCCTCCAAAGTAACAGAGACTCCTGCACGGCGCATTGCCACCAAAGGTGCCAGCGGTTCTGAAAACGAACAGGGACAAATCGCATCGAGAGGGTCTTCAACACCCGCAAGGGTTTTCAACCTTGCAGCATCTCCTTCAGGATCCGCTGCAAGATGGCCGCTTTGCAAAGGTTTGTAGACTCCGGCATCGACGCCCCGTTCCCGCAGGACACCCGCCATTCCTCCCGCAATCAGCGTTTTTCCTACACCCGTATCGGTTGCTGTAATAAAAAGACCGTTCACAGTGTCACGCTCCCTCGGTGACATCAACAATTGCTTGCTCAAGAACAGTCAGCATCTCATCCAATTCCGCTTCGGTGGACGCCAACGGCGGCATAAACACAATTACATTCCCTAGAGGGCGCAGCAGCATTCCCAACTCACGGCATCGCCGGCAGACGCGAATCCCCACCCGGTCTTCCCAGGGAAATTCCTCTTTGGTCTCTTTGTCGGCAACAAGCTCCACACCGACCATCAGCCCTTTTTGCCGGATATCTCCCACATGTTTTCGTTCACGCAGCCTAGACAGTCTCCGCGATACATGTTCCGCTTTGCGGGCTGCTTCCTGAACCAGATCGGTATCCCGTATCAGCTTCAAATTGGCAAGGGCCACCGAACATCCTAACTGATTCCCGGTATAGGAATGGCCGTGGAAGAAAGTTTTCTTCTCTTCGTAATCGCCAAGAAAAGCCTCGTACACCTCATCGGTTGTCAATGTGGCAGCCAGCGGCAGGTACCCGCCTGTAATTCCTTTTGCTACTGCCATAATGTCCGGCGTAATCCCGTCATGTTCGCAGGCAAACATCTTCCCGGTTCGACCGAATCCGACCGCCACTTCATCGGCAATCAGCAAAACATTGTACCGATCGCACAATTCCCGGAGCTGTCGCATATATCCATTGGGCATGATGATAATCCCGCTCGCGCCTTGTACAACAGGCTCTACAATCATCGCGGCAATCTCATCCGCCTTTTCTTGCAAAAGCGCCTCTGTTTCTTGCAGACAGAACTCTGCACACCGGTCCCCATGAGGACTCCGGTAGGCAAATGGATAAGGGATCCGATAGGCGGGGAACAGAAGTGATGAGTACGCTTTATGAAAAAGATCGATGGCACCTACCGATACCGCACCGATTGTATCCCCGTGGTATGCTTCCTTCATTGTGATAAACCCTTTTTTCTCCGGTCTTCCCTTGTGCTGCCAATACTGAAAAGCCATTTTGACCGCGATCTCAACCGCTTCCGCACCTGAATCGGAGTAGAACACTTTGTTTAATCCCGGAGGGGTGAGTTCCACAAGCTGCTCAGCCAATAAAATTGCCGGTACGTTTGCCATGCCCAGCAGTGTGGAATGAGCGATTTTCCCAAGCTGTTCCTGAATCGCCTTGTCGAGCTCAGGAACCCTGTGCCCATGTACGTTTAACCAGATTGAAGAGACGCCGTCCCAATACTCGTTCCCGTTCACGTCTCGCAGCTTTCTCCCCTGGCCGCTCTCAATAATCAGCGGGTCATCCGCCAGATAGTCCTTCATTTGTGTAAACGGATGCCACAGAAACTGTTTGTTTTTGGCGGCCAACATTTCGTATGTAATCTCCATTGGCCTCCCCCGATCTTCACAACCAAAAGTTAACATCGTTCACAAATCAAGTTGACAATTCGATGATACCATTGCATGATTTTCTTAGGCAAGAAAAATTATGCAACAAAAAATCCTGATCCGGGATGATCCTTATGAATTCACAGATGAAGATGAAAGATAAGTTTTTATCGGAGTTGGAACAGTTGAAAAGAATCTCGCAGAAACGAGATCTGACGGAAGTCGAACAGGCGGAACAGCCATGGTTGTATAAGAGCGGAAAGCGATTATTGAATCTCGCATCCAATAACTACCTCGGATTGGCGGGACATGAACGGCTGAAAAAAGCGGCCTGTGTTGCAACCGAAACTTACGGCTGCGGCTCGACAGCTTCCCGTCTGATCGTCGGGAACCATCCTGCTTACCGACTGGCGGAAGAAGCCCTTGTAAAGTGGAAAGGCAGCGAAGCGGGGTTAATTTTTAACAGCGGATATACAGCCAATATCGGCATTATTTCCAGTCTGATTGGCAGAGACGGAATCGTATTTAGCGACAAATTGAATCATGCGAGCATTGTTGACGGAATTGTGATCAGCCGGGCCGAACATCAACGTTATCGGCACAATGATTTGGATCATTTGGAAGCATTGCTGCAAAAAGCTCCACTTGAAAAAAACAAGCTGATTGTGACCGATGCCGTGTTCAGCATGGACGGTGATCTTGCCGATTTGAAAGGATTGGTGGAGGTAAAGGAGCGGTACAATGCGATTTTGATGGTGGATGAAGCCCACAGCAGCGGCATTTTTGGTCCACAGGGGCAAGGGTATGTACATCTGTTGGGCTTAGAGGATCAGGTTGAAGTGCAAATGGGGACATTCAGCAAAGCTTTGGGCTGTTTTGGCGCTTATGTGGTGGGGAAGCGATGGCTGATTGATTATTTGATCAATAAAGCGCGCAGTTTTATCTACACCACCGCCTTACCGTCCGGGATACTCGCTTCGATCACGGAGGCCATCACGTTGGTCCAGGAGGGTTCCAGCCGCAGGGAAACCTTACGGGAGCACAGCCGCTTTTTCCGGCAGGAACTGGCACGCTTGGGTTTTCATCTGTGCGGCAGTGAAACCCAGATTGTACCAATCTTGGTCGGTTCGAACGAGCAAACGGTTCTCTTTAGCGAAAAACTGCAGGAAATGGGGATTGCCGCTATCCCGGTAAGACCTCCAACGGTTCCGGAAAACCAGGCCCGCATCCGCTTTACTATTATGGCAACCCATCAAAGACAGGATTTAGCCGATGCGGTTGCCAGGATTGCACAGGTCGGTCGGGAATTGGGGGTCATCCAATGAGCCGCACTCCGCTTCTTTTATTGCCGGGCTGGGGGATGCCGTCTTCCGTTTGGAAGCCTATGCTTCCCGAATTGGAACGTTCATTTGAGCTTTTGTTTGTTGATTGGTGCGGAATCGTTGATCTGGAAGGATTTCAGCGTCAAGTCCTTTCGGTCATTCACCGGAATTCATTAGATCGTTTTTCAGTAATGGGCTGGTCATTGGGGAGTCTGGCCGCGTTGCAGACGGCGGCGATGTATCCGTCGCGTGTCGGGAATTTGATTCTGTTTGGAGCAACCAGCCGGTTCATATCGGATGAAAAAGCAACAGAACCTGCCGGTTGGCCGAAACGAATTGTGGAACGAATGAAACGCCAGTTGCTGAAAGATCCAACCCAAACACTGGATGCATTCTACCATTCGATGTTTTCAGAAGATGAGAAACTTAAAGCACTGGATGAAATTTTTATAAACCAGCTGCATGAGGATCAGCCCTATTCGGTGGAGGAATTGGTCGCCGGGCTGGATTACCTGATTGAAGCTTCCGCCAGGAAGGATGTGAATTTGATCCAATCGCAGGTTCTTCTCATTCATGGGGAAGCGGATCAGATTTGTCCACCGGAAGCTTCCCGGATCATCGCCAGCGGGGTAAGCGGCCCGGTTCACTTGGAACTGCTGGC
The DNA here is from genome assembly GCF_002335525.1 of Effusibacillus lacus. Lineage (NCBI taxonomy): Bacteria > Bacillati > Bacillota > Bacilli > Caryophanales > Alicyclobacillaceae > Effusibacillus > Effusibacillus lacus. The sequence continues at coordinate 180,583 of NZ_BDUF01000086.1, read as the reverse complement.
CAACACAGGGCACATTCCTTTTTTTACTCAACCCCAACAATGTTTGTCCGTTATTAAGGAGGCGCTAAAACTATGATCACGGCTGGGATCGATAAACGGCTCTTACAAAAAAGGTTTAGTCAAAACGCAAAAACATACGATCAGTATGCCAACGTGCAAAAAACCATGGCCGGAAAATTAATGGATCTTGCACTCCGGGCTTTTCCTGCAACCGGCTTCCATCCTCCTCGAGAATTTCGCATTTTGGAAATTGGCTGTGGAACCGGGTTTTTAACATCTCAATTGCTGCGACACTTTCCTAATGCTTCGATTACTGCCGTGGATCTGGCACCGGGGATGATTGAGATTGCAAAACAGCGGATCGCAGGGGAATCGGTCGACTTTCGTGTCGGTGATATTGAAGAAATGGATCTGGACGGCACTTACGACCTGATTATTTCGAATGCGACTTTTCAATGGTTCAATCAACTGCCGCTCACCGTAAAACGGTTGTTTGATGTGTTAGGGCAACAAGGAGTCCTTTTATTTTCCACGTTCGGCCCTCGTACTTTCGAAGAACTACATGCTTCCTTCGAACTAGCTCAGCAGAGGTTCGGTTTACCCGATCAAGAAAGGCCGGGACAATCATTTTACAGTTCTTCTGAATTGAAAAAACGGGTGGCGGATGCTTTGGATCCCAGTGATTATCAGATCGAACACTCTGAGTCCTTAGAGGTAGAAAGATTCCACTCGGTCCGCGATTTCTTGACTTCGGTAAAAAAAATAGGGGCCAGCAACAGCAATGCCGGACCGCATTGTCAACGGCCCGGCGTAATGAAAGCAATGATCGCGATCTACGATCGGCAGTATCGGGAGGAAGATACGATTCCCGCCACTTACCATGCGATTTTTATAAAAATTGGTAAACTCTAAGCGTCTTTGAGGAACAGTTCTTCTAAAACGGATGAGAGTCCGTTATTTTCATTGGTATCGGCAATTCGGTCGGCTACTTTTTTCAAGACAGGATTCGCGTTTCCCATCGCGATTCCAAGCCCCGCCCACTCAATCATCTCCAGATCGTTCTCTTCGTCTCCGAAGGCGATTACGTCTTCCCGTGCAAATCCCAATTGATCCACCAGAATCTCCAGCCCCGTAGCTTTCGAGATATTGGCCTTTATGACCTCCAACACATGGTAGGGGGCGCTCCAATACCGGTGGGCAACCATTCCGCCAAAACTTTGATTAAGCGTCTCCCGCAGAGGCTGAATCGTTTCTTTGCTTGTGCGGATCAGCATACTGGTCGGGTGCTCCAGCAGGTATCTCTCAATCGGGCCTACTCCTGTCGGATCGGAGCCATCTCCCAGAAAATGAATCAATTCATCGATTTGTTGGGCAAAGTACCGGTCTTTGATCTCCATCATCACGTTATCCACACCAAATCGCTTGCACTCCCCGAGTATTTGCAAGGCTACTTCCCGTTCCATAGGGAAATGGATGTCAAGTTCCGGTCGGGCCGGGTCGTGAATCAATGCGCCATTGAAATTGACCATTGGAGTCGTCAGCTCCAGTTCCCGGTGGTAATTCACGCTGCTTCGCGGCGGGCGTCCCGTTGCAATCACGACTTCATGCCCCAACCCGCGCACCCGTTTGATGGTCTGCTTGGTTCTTGCAAGAATCGTTTTGTTGTGCGTTAACATTGTGCCATCCAAGTCGATGGCGATCAATCGACGCTTCATGATTGCAGCTCCCCTCTGGTTATGCTATGCGTCAATGTATGTTTTTGAATTATAGCATGATTGCTGCAAAATAATGTATCAATCTTCCAATATACGGACATAAAGATAGTATAAAAGGCCTATTTGGAGGGATATAAGTGGAAACTGTAGAACGTTGGACCACGCGATCGGATGCTTGGACACTTGAAGACGACAACCGGCTGGCTGAGATCGTGTTACGCCATATTCGGGAAGGCAGCACCCAATTGAATGCGTTTGTGGAAGCCGCCAACCTGCTGGGACGCACTCCGGCTGCCTGCGGATACAGATGGAACGGAGTCGTCCGCCGGAATTACACCGATGAAATCAAGCAGGCGAAACAGGAGAAGAAGAGCCTGTCCGCCATGAAAGGACAATTCTCCCGCCGCCGGCACTGGACGCCCGATTTGGAAGACACGACAATTGACGGGATCATACGGGCACTCAAACATCACGAGCGCCTCTATTATGAGTTGCTCGACCGCAACCGGGAGCTGCAGGAACGTGTCAATCTGCTGCAGCAGGAACTGGAACAGTTGCAGTATGAGAACCGGCAGCTTCGGGAGCGGGAACCGTCTGCAGCTCCTGTCGAGCAGCTTACGGAAGATTCCAGGACACTGCTCAAAATCATGGAGCGAGCCCGCAAACTGCTGGAAGCGGAAGAACAAAAATAAGGAAACGGCTGACTCCCGAGCTTGGCGCGAGAGAAACGCGCCTGCCGGTTGTCAGCCGTATTTCTTTGTCATCACCCCAGCAAAGATACTCCTCCATCGACTACGATGGTTTGTCCCCGAATCATCCACGCCTCGTCGGAACACAGGAACGCCACTGCATTGGCAAGGTCCTGAGGTTCCACAATGCGTCCTGCCGGTGTGCGTTTTCTCGCTTCCTCCAGCAACTGCTCCCGGTTGGGGAAGTGCGTCAGGGCGTCCGTATCGACTGCACCGCCTGAGACCGCATTCACAATAATGTTTTTCGGGGCCAGTTCAACCGCCAGGTAACGTGTTAAAGCTTCCAATGCCGCTTTGGATACCCCGACCGTGGTATAGTTTTCAAGCACACGCATGGATCCAAGGCTCGACAGGGAGACTATGCGTCCGCCCCTCCTCTTTTCCATCAAAGGAACTGCTCGTTGTGCGCTAAACAACAGAGCTTTTGCATTGATCTCCATCGTCCAGTCCCAATGGTTTTCTTTCAGCTCCATCAGAGGCAGGAGTACGCCGGAGGCGGCATTTGAGACTAGGATATCCAATCCCCCGTAAATTGACTCAATTTCCGAAAACATCTCATCGATTTTTTCCAGGTCACCGACGTTGGCTTTGATCACATGGCAGCGCACTCCCTTGGCGCGGATCTGCTCCGCCGTTTCTTCAGCCGGTTTGCGATTGCGAAAGAAATTGACAATAATGTCACAGCCTTTGTCAGCCAGCGTGAGCGCGATGGTTTTGCCAATTCCCCGGCTTCCCCCTGTCACCAGTGCGATTTTTCCATTGAGTGAAGTCATGGCACCCTCCCAAAATTTCGTTTCTGCCAACTGCAAACCATTATATCATCAATGCCGGACTCTCTCATCCCCGGGCACCCTGCAATCCCCGTCCCTTCATAGCCGGGTCCTCTGGTTGCTATCCTTGAACGGCCCCCGACGCTCATGAATGGCCCTGAGCAGTTCTTGAAGCCCTTGTTCCACCCGCTCCCGAACCTCCTGGGGATAGCCCATGACACGGGAATTTTCCTCAAATTCTTCCCGGTCCAAAACCTTATGGGTACCGTCAGCATAAACATAAACGTCAAGATCATAATCGACAAACCGGACAATGCCAGCTTCCGCATCGTATTGTGCGGGAGACGCCACGTTGCAGTACCACTCTGTTCCTTCCTCTTTCTTCAGGACAAATGCATTGAACCAATGCGCCGGTGAAAAATGGGCCTCCACTCCATAGGGACTGGACCAAACGGAACCGTCCGGGTTATAAACCGGGGTATGTGCCGGAATCAACAGCAGCAGAGGGTTTTCCGCCTTAACCCAGGCCGACTCCCATACACGATGCCTCGCTTCATTATGTTTGGTTGAGATAATGGTCACTTTCCGCATTTAAAAGCCTCCAGACTCGATATTTGCCAGATCCTGACCCATGATTTTTTGCCTGGTATCCCGTATGATAGAGAATAGTTGACATAAAACGGAACGGAGAGGAGTGATCATCTTGATCTGGTGGGGAATTCTTGCATTGCTTGCAGCGATTCTTGTCTATTCTTATTGGAACACATTCCGCCCTGTATTGCGAGAGGTCGAGATGACCATTCCGCACAAAAAAGGGCTGGGCGAAATAAAGATTCTTCAACTGTCCGACCTGCACATGGAACGGCTGTCGATTTCCCCGCAGCGCCTGTATGATCTGGTGGCTCCGGTAAATCCGGATCTGATCGTGCTGACCGGTGACTATCTGGATCGCTACCATAATATTGGCAAAGCGTTGGAATATATGAAAACCGTAAAAAGTTTGAACCCGAAATATGGTGTCTACCTGGTATTTGGCAACCACGACCACTATCTGGGCGACCGGATTGACGAGTTTCAACAGGCGATCGAGTCAACTGGGTGCCGCGTGCTGCGAAACGAATCGACCACGTTTGATGTGGAGGGGACCCGTATGACAATTATCGGCGTCGATGACCACTGCCTTGGCAAGAGTGACATTGAGCAGTCCTTTGCCAATATTCCGGAAGACGGAATTCATCTGGTGCTGGCTCATGACCCGAATACGGTTCTTGACATGCGGGATCATCACAAAGCCGATTATATTCTGTCGGGCCACTTCCACGGCGGACAGTTTAACCTGATTCCCTTTCTGCACCGCTGGTTTGGTTTTGGCGGTCTGTCAAAGCGGGACATCCTGAAGGGCTTGCATGTGGTGGGCGGAAGAACATTGTATATCTCTGAGGGCATGGGGCAAAGCGGACTCAACGTCCGCCTCGGATCCCGACCTGAAATTACCGTTCACACCCTGCGTACCGGCGCCGTCCTGCGAGGTGCGCCAACAGCGGTGCCGGTTGTTGAGCCCCTGACTCCTGCTGTGGAAAGTGGATTCTAACTTCTTTCTTGACCGTTCCGATGAAAAAAAGGAGTCCTTTAAACGAAAGGGCTCCTTTTCTGTCGCTACACAGTGGTTCTGCCACTGTACGAATGTACATGAGGAATACGGCCGCTGACTGTGGTAAATCCCTCAAAATAATGAATATGTCCCCCATTTGGCAAAGGAACGGCAGGTCCTGTTCTACCGCGAATCACGTGTGTATGACCGTCGTCAAAGGATGTGGCTGTGCAATAGGCATGGGTATGCGGCACCCCGCTGGGCGCGGGTTCCGTAGTTCCCGCATACCTGTGATTGTGTCCGGCGTCATAAGATGTGGTACCGGAGAATCCGTGAACATGCAAGGGACGCCCGTCCCATGTGACGAGAAACATTTCGTGGAAATGCTCTGAACCGGACTTCTCTTTACCCGAATGGCAGACAAATCCGTAAACCCGTTTTTCCTTCATGGCATCCTGCCCCTCCCCTCATCGTTTGAAAATCCTTTTACAGATAATTCAACTGCACAGGGCGGTGAAACATACAAATGCCCCAAAAGGTTTGCCTATTCTGCAGACACTACAGACGTATCAGTCGAACTTGTACAACACTTCTGGTAAAATGAAGAAAAGCATGCCAAACAGGAAAGTTTGAAAGGAGTTCTGATGGATGCAGAATTTGCTGAAGGGAAAGACCATCTTGGTTATGGGCGTTGCCAACGAACGAAGCATCGCCTGGGGAATTGCCCAATCCTTACATAACGCAGGTGCAAAACTGGCTTTTACTTATCAGGGAGAACGCGTGGAACGCCGAATTAAGGAACTTGTGGCCGATATGCCGGACAGCGTCGTGCTTCCTTGCGACGTCACCAAGGACGAAGAAATCGACGCGGTGTTCGCGACACTTGAAAAAGAAACCGGCACCCTGCACGGTTTGGTGCATTCACTGGCATTTGCCAACAAAGAGGATCTGGAAGGGCTGTTTGTTGATACTTCCCGTGCCGGGTACGCACTGGCGCAGGACATTTCCGCATACTCGCTGGTAGCCGTGACACAAAGGGCTCGCAAGCTGATGAAAGATGGCGGTTCCATCCTTACCATGACCTACCTGGGCGGGGAGCGTGTCGTCCAAGGCTATAACATGATGGGAGTAGCCAAAGCGGCACTCGACAGCTGCATGAAGTATCTGGCTGCCGACCTCGGGCCGGAGAACATTCGTGTGAACGCCATCTCCGCAGGTCCTATCATGACGCTTGCCGCTCGCGGAGTCCGTGATTTCTCCACCATGTTGAAGCTCGTATCCGAGAAAGCTCCGCTTCGCCGTGGTGTGACGCAGGAGGAAGTTGGCAATACGGCGCTGTTCCTCATGTCCGACCTGTCTTCCGGCATCACCGGCGAGATTATTCATGTGGATGCGGGCTATAACATTCTGGCGTTGTAAAAATAAACTTGGCATTCGCCAAGTCTTTTTCTTGGTGAATGCCATAGTTACAGTGACAAGCGCTTAGGCAGCGCCCAAGTGCAAAGCCGCCTGAAAGGTAAGAAAAAATAGCACTGTATTTCAGGCTTATTTTTATCGACTCAAAGTTACTGGCAGAAATAAGACTGTTATTCAGTCCTATATGCTATTTCTTGTTTGCGCACCTCAAGAATCCCCCGAATAAGTCTGAAAATCAGTTCTATTCTTGCAGTGGCAGTCAAAAAGCCAAAAATAAGGCTGACAATCAGTCCTATTTTTACAAACGAATGTATTATGTAAGGCCCCACCGACCTTTCAACCGCCTTCCAGCACCATCATTAGCCGCACGTATACATCCGGTTGCTCATCGGTCGCCCACTCAGCCAATTGCTTGAGGGCGGTTTCCGTTACCGTTATCACAGCTTCCACCTCCATTATGTATAATCCGCCCCCGCTAATTCCCAAGCTATTACAGAAATTGCCGAGTAGCGGCAGAAATCAACAGTCCTACCGGAGGTGTCCAATTATACCTGCATTGGGCCAGGCGCTACCTGGACCGTCCGGACAGCGCCCGGTTCCATTCTGTTCAGGACGTTCTGTATTGTGCCTTACGAATTCGCCGGTTGACAAAGAAACTCCTAACCGGGAGAATATCTAAGTAAAGACTTTTAGGGATTATTGCAGAAACCTTTTTTTCAGGGAGAAGCCGCCTCCCGCCAGCAGCAAGGCCAGAATCAGGAAAAAAGCAGCCAATCCGAACATGGCTTTCGAGATCATGATCCCGACCATGGCAAAGCTGCCCATTACCAGCAAAGTCAGAACAAAATATGCCGCTTTCACTTTTCCGGACATCTCATGAACCCCCGATCCAATCTTTAGGACATAATACCATCGGTGTATGCATCTCATCAACCAATAATGAAAGAGGACACCCGAATGAACATATTGCTTGTACTGCCTCCAAACCAGCCCCGCTCCGGCGGAAATGTCACCTATTCCAACCGTATGAAAAAAGGATTGGCGCCACGCGGCATCCATGTGGAAATCCGCAGCCTGGACCGTGTTGCGCCCGGCGATTATGAGAAGGCAGACCTGGTACACGTGTTCAATGCATTCCGTACCGGGAGGTACGTCCTGCCCGTTGTCAAAGAGATGAAGAAGCCCATGATCCTTACAATCACGGGCACCGACATCAACGAATACATGACAAAAGAAGAAACAAGGCAGGAAACGTATGCAGTTGTCGACTATGCATCCCGCATCATTTCGCTCACCGAATCTTCCCGGCAGCAATTGATCAAACTGGTTCCGGCAGCTGCAGCCAAGTCTCTGGTGGTCAATCTGGGAGTCGATTTGCCGGCAAACAGCGGCAAAAACCGTTCCCACTTTGGATTGTCGGACAAAGACTTTATCTTCCTGCTCCCGGCCGGAATCCGGCCTGTCAAGAACCCGTTGGCGGCTTATGAACCGCTTCGCCGGGTCCATGCCGTACATTCTGGAGCCCGCTTTGTTGTTGCGGGACCCAATATGGACAACACACTGTTTTCCGATTTTGAGAAAAAAATGAAGGCAGCCGAATGGGCCACCTATCTGGGCGAAGTGGAACATTCCGATATGCCCGACCTTCTGCTGTGCTCCGATGTGGTGCTGAACACCTCCAAATCGGAAGGCCTGTCGCATGCATTGCTGGAAGCCATGTCCCTCGGCAAACCGGTACTGGCATCAAAAGTTCCGGGCAATGTGGACCTGATCCGGGACGGAGAAAACGGATTCCTTTATGAAAACGAAGACGAATTCGTGTCAAAAGCCCTTGCTTACATGGAGGATCCGGTGCTCCGTCAGCAATTGGGCGAAACAGGGCAGCAGTGGGTTCGCAACCGCTATTCAGTCCGGCAGGAAATCGACACATTCAATACGATCTACAACCAGGTCCTGAATCCGGTTTGTCTGAAGTGCGAATAGGTTTCTCCAGCACATCTTTCACCTTATCGAGATACTTCTCCGCAATACGGGACGCCAGATCCGGGCGTCCTTCTCTTATGGCATCCGCCCATTCCCGGTAATATTGGGCGACTTCAACAGAAGGCAAAATGCGAAGAGTAGCCCTGTTCACGTCAATCAGGGCTTCCGTCAGCGCATTCATCAGATTCTGGATCACCGGATTGCCGGTGGCGGCCGCGATTGCTTGGTGAAACCGGATATCCGCTTCCACCAGATCGTTGTCCGAAACGGCCCATTCAAACTCCGTCAGCGCTGCCGCTATTTCCTCGTAAGCCTCGCCGGTCCGGTTCAAAGCCGCCCAGCGGCTGGCGCCCACTTCAAGAATCGTCCGAACCTGATGCAGGTCGATCAGATCGTTGCGGCCGATCAGAAGTGCGGCCTGAAGCGGCGCAAACAGATGCTTGTCCAGATCCACCCGGGAAACGAACGTTCCGTCTCCCTGGCGCAATTCCAACAACCCCTTCGCTTGCAGGGAGGACAACGCCTCTCGGATGGTCGGGCGGCTTACCCCAAACTGTTTCGCCATCTCCTTCATGGACGGAAGTTTGTCCCCCGGGTTCAGATATCCTAGTTCAATCCATCTTTCAATATCGGCTGCCACTTTTTTGTAGATTTTGGACCCGGCTGCAAGTTCCCGCTTCATGCTTTACTCGTCCCGGCCCAGATTCAGCCCAAACAGTCGCAGGATAAAGAGAAACAGATTCACAAAGTTCAGATACAGATTCAGCACCACGATCGGCACATCTTCCCTTTCCACTCCGTAACGGGTGATTCGGGAGATGTCATATAACGTGTACCCGATAAAGATCAACACGCCAAGCAGGGTGTACACCCAATTGGCCGTACTGGAAAAAGGAATGAACAGCCCCACGATCCCCATTCCCAGCAATGCGATCAATCCGACAAACAGAAAGCCTCCGAGAAAACGGAAATCCGCTTTTGTAATGGTGGCATACAGTGCGGCTCCGGCGTATGCAATTGCAGTAACGGCAAATGCTTGCAGCACAACTTGTGCTCCCAGATCACTGTAAGCCCTAATGATCGGATACAGAGTAATGCCCGAGATGAAAGTAAAAGTGTACAGGAATCCGTATCCCACCGCTCTTTTGCGGCGAATGAACATCGCTGCCACAATCATGATCAGTTCCACAACCATCAGGGGCAGCATCCATGCGGGAGGAACAAACTGGCCTGCGGCAAGCCCAACGGCTGCAAACAGCAAACTGAAAAACAGAGCGGGAAAAATCGCCCCCATGGTCAACCTTGATCCCGTGGTGTAACTTGGATACATGGCATTCTCCTCCTTATCACACTTACCTTTTTGACATGGACATCTTACGTCCCAAATCGGGAACTTAACTTGGTGGCCAATTTCGAAATGTCCGATTCGTTCAGTGCCCGGCCTTCCTTTTGCAGTTTCTCGCCAATCCTGCCGAGTTCTTCATGAATGTACTCAATGACCTCGTATTTGTTTTGCCCTTTCTTCATTTCAATCGCCGTATGTCCGAGCTGGTCGATATAAACTTCCCTTCCTTCGTTCGACCCGGTAGGAACCGATTTGTCGTACACGATGACAATGCCCGAATTGTTAACGATAAAGTAAACGGTGAAGTATGGGGATTCGAAAGAATTCTCCCCATAGATGAAAGATGCGCAGACACATCTCTCCAATTGCTTGATTGTGAATTTGACTGTAGGTTCAACAGACATAGAATCCTCCGGTATCAGCAGGACGACTGCGGCCCGTTTGGCACGCGCACGCTAAAGTTGTCTTCCGCTTCATCGTAATCAATATGAATTTCATCCACCTGTGATGCCACAAACGGATCAAACAGAAACCGCAGCCCTTTTGCTTCCAACTGCTTGTCGTTGGCATTTGACTCGTCCAGAGTCAATTGGTATTTGGGACCCCCTCAACCGGGTGTAACCTTAATGCGGATGCCCAAATGCTCTTCCTTGTATTCCTTCCGGATCTCCTTGATCTTGTCAACTGCAAGATCGCTGATGATAACCAAACCGGACCAGCCTCCCTCTTCATTTTAGCATATTCAAGAAACCCGCGAACCCGTCCCGTGATTCTTCCCCTCAGACCAATCCCTGCAGCGCTTTGGCCAACTTCTGATGTGCAACGGGCATCGGCACATCACTCAGCTGCCACACGTTTAACCAGCGGATTGCTTCCGCATCGGGGCATGAATCGCCTGTTATGCTGCAGGAAAATGCTTTCAAGTTCCAGTGAAGGTGGCTAAATGTATGCTGTACGTCGGCAAAGTGGGATTGTATCTCTATAGGCTGGGCATATTTTTCCGGAAGTATCCGTTGCAGTGTCTCCTGATGGGTATCACCCGGTGCCACTTCACCGCCTGGAAACTCCCACATGCCCGCCAACAGTCCGGTCAGAGGCCTGCGAACAACCATCACTTTATCTCCGTTCCAAACGATCCCTGTTGCAATGTCAATTGGCTTCGGCGGTTTCTTCTTTCCCTTGACCGGCAGATCTTCCTGCATGCCCTCCGCATGAGCCCGACAAACCTCTTGCAAAGGGCACTCGGGGCACCTGGGATATTTGGGGATGCACACCTTTGCCCCCAACTCCATCAGCGACTGGTTGAAATTTGACGCCTCTCCCGGTGGAATCAGAAATTCGGCCAGGGATTCAAACTTCCTGCGGGCAGCAGGTTTGGACACATCGTCCTCAATCAGGAATAAGCGGGACAACACCCGGAATACGTTGCCGTCAACCGCCGGAACCGGTACATTGTACGCAATCGACAAGACTGCCCCCGCCGTATAAGGCCCCACCCCTGACAGGGAAGAGATCTCCTCAAGCGTATCGGGAACCCGTCCGCCGTAATTGGCATGGACTTCCCTCACGGCTGTCTGTAAGTTGCGGACCCGGGAGTAGTAGCCCAGCCCCTCCCACAGTTTCAGCACTTCTTCTTCCGGAGCTGTCGCCAGCGCTTCCACGGTGGGATATCGCTCCATAAAGCGATTCCAGTAGGGGATGACCGTTTCGACTCTTGTTTGCTGCAGCATGACTTCAGAAACCCAAATCTTGTAGGGATCCTTGGTTCTCCGCCACGGAAGATCCCGTTTGTTTTCCATATACCAACGCAGGAGCCGCCTTCCGACCTCCACAGCCTCCTGATAGCTTACCTCAAGCATGATAAAAAAAGCCCCTTTCTCCCTCCATTATATGTTAGGGAAAAGGGACTTGCATAGTTTGAGTCTACCGCCACAGGCCATAGCGGTTGCCAGGCATGGCAGTCATATTCTTATCGGAGCCGGCCGCCAAGTCTCTTACCGGGCGGCCCATACCAGAAGCAATCGGCAATCCAACCGGGGCTGCCGCTTGATCGGCCCCCTGGGCAACCATATCGATTTCCGTTTGAAATTCGCTGTGTTCTGTCTCCTGCAGGAAAGGGATCTTGAACAGCAAGTAATACTTATCCACCTCTGACTCCTCCTTCGGCAATACAAAGCAAAGACACATAGTGCTTGGGGCGGAAGCCTGATATTGCGCCTTTAACTCAATCTATGCCGGGAAAAGTTTCCACGCCACGCTGTTTTCAGGCCTTTTCCTTCAGAAAAGACCAAACCAAAAAAACAGCAACCACACCGATCAAAGCAGGCCATTTGTAAGCACCGTACCAGTTGTAAAAAGTTTCCCAAAATTTATTCCAGCCCGCCAACCCCATGCTACCACCTCGTGTGCGCTCGTAATCCAGTCAACTTCAGTATATAAGGCAGGCTTGATCGGGAAAAGTTAAGTTTTGATTACAAAAATGGACAGGTTGCCAAAGCAAACAACGGGACGTAAAATACTAATAGGGGTATATTGAGAGAGCCTTAGAAAAAGGTACCATGGAGGTGACGGGGATTGCCGAATTATGATTTTCGCTGTCTTGCCTGCAGCCATGAATATGAGGAACGGGTGGCTTTCTCGGAGAGGGAGAAAGTGGCTTGTCCGAAGTGCGGCAGCAAAGAAAAGCAGCAGCTTTTCAAAGCCGGGGCGGTAAAGGGGCCTGTTGCAGGTTCCGCAGGAACCAACGGTTCCTTTGGTTGTGGCGGCTCCAGTGCATTGGGTGGATGTGGGTCCGGTACGGGTTTCACCTGAGCGGGATAGAAGGGAAACAGTTGTTTCCCGAAAAAGAGCATCCCAGGCCTTAATGGTGATTACGAAAATAGCCCATTTTACAGATAACGGATAGAGGACCTTATTCAGGATTTTGGGATGAAGCGATCTCCAAAAAACCTGAATAAGGAATCGAAAATCCGTTACGTAAAAAATGGGCTTTTTTGCTGCTCAATAAAGTGTCAAAAATCCGTTATTTAGCTGAGTGTTACCTACTCTGCATTATCCATTAGCTCAAGACCTGTTTAATCCTTTCAAGTGCCCAGTCGAGTTCTTCCCTGCGGATTACCAAAGGAGGCGCGAAGCGGATCGTGGTCTCGTGCGTTTCCTTGCACAAAAGGCCCAATTCCTTCAGTTTCTCGCAGTAAGGTCTTGCCTTTGTGCGCATCTCAACCCCGATGAACAATCCGCGTCCCCGGATTTCCTTAACAACCGGATTGCGGATTTCCCGCAGCTGGTTCAGAAAGTATTCGCCCAGTTCCGCCGATTTGGCAACGAGACCTTCATCCTCAATTACGTCCAGAGCCGCCGAGGCGACGGCGCAAGCCAGCGGGTTGCCGCCAAATGTCGACCCGTGGGAGCCCGGTTCGAACACGCCCAGCACTTCCTTGTCAGCCGCAACGGCCGAGACGGGCATGACGCCGCCGCCAAGGGCCTTTCCAAGCACATACATGTCCGGCTTGACTCCTTCCCAATCGCAGGCAAACATCTTGCCGGTTCGTCCGAGACCGGTCTGGATCTCATCCGCTATAAACAGTATATTGTTTTGCTTGCATATGTCGTGCACCTGGCTCAGGTATCCTACAGGTGGAATCACAATCCCCGCTTCTCCTTGGATCGGCTCCATCAAAACAGCCGCCGTGTTCGGTGAAATGGCCTGCTTCAGAGCTTCGATGTCCCCGTATTGTACAATTTTGAACCCGGGTGTAAGCGGGCCGAATCCACGCTTGTATGCCTCATCGGAAGAAAACGAAATGATGGTGGTTGTCCGCCCGTGAAAGTTTCCGGTAAAAGTGATAATTTCCGCCTGGCTGTCAGGGATCTTTTTCACATTGTAGCCCCAACGGCGAGCCGCTTTGATTGCAGTCTCCACCGCTTCCGCACCGGTATTCATCGGCAGGATCATGGACTTGCCGGTTACCCGGGCCAATTTTTCATAGAACCGGTTCAATTGATCATTGTGAAAAGCGCGGGAGGTCAAAGTGACCTTATCCGCCTGATCCTTTAACGCCTGAATGATTCGCGGATGGCGGTGACCCTGGTTGAGGGCAGAATAAGCGCTCAGCATATCCATGTAGCGATTGCCTTCGGGATCCTCCACCCATACACCTTCCGCCTTGGAAATTACTATCTGCAGAGGATGATAATTCCGCGCGCCAAATTTCTCTGTTTGTTCGATTACCTCGCGAGTTGACAGCATACACATACCTCCGTTTGGTTCTTCAGTCCTTCCTTACCGGTTCCCCCATTAAACCGGAGTGTCCTACTTCAAGTTTTCCGGATTGAGTCCTTCCAGCTCCGGAATTACGAAACGTCCGTCTTTACGGATCAACCGGTCATCAAACCAGATTTCACCGCCGCCGTATTCAGGACGTTGGATCATCACCATATCCCAGTGAATGGCCGATTGGTTTCCGTTGAACGCGTCGTCATAGCATTGTCCCGGCGTGAAGTGGAAGCTGCCGTCAATTTTCTCGTCAAACAAAATGTCTTTCATGGGCTCGCGGATGTAGGGATTGAACCCAATGGCAAATTCCCCAATGTAACGAGCGCCTTCGTCCGTATCCAGAATCTTGTTGATCCGCTCCGTATCGTTGGCGGTTGCATTGACGATTTTACCGTCTTTGAATTCCAGACGGACGTTCTCAAAAGTGAACCCTTGGTAAGGAGTGGGTGTGTTGAAAGAAATTACGCCGTTGACCGAATTGCGGACAGGCGCGGAGTACACTTCTCCGTCCGGTATGTTCAGGCCGCCATCGCACTTGACCGATCCGATTCCTTTGATGGAGAAGGTTAGCTCTGTTCCGGGTCCGGTAATTTTCACCCGGTCCGTCTTGTCCATCAATTCCTTCAACGGGTCCATCGCTTTTGACATTTTTGCGTAATCCATGGTGCATACGTCAAAGTAGAAGTTTTCGAACGCTTCCGTGCTCATGTTGGCCAGCTGGGCCATGGACGGATTCGGGTAGCGAAGAACCACCCATCTGGTTTTCTTGACACGGGTGCTGCTGTGCACGACATGGTTATAGAGCGAACTGTAAAGCCTCATCTTGTCATCGGGCACATCGGACATTTCGGAGATATTGTACCCGCCGCGAATTCCGATATAAGCCTGCATTTTTTCCATTTGGAACCTGTCAAACTCGGCCCAGGTCCGCATCTGCTCTTCTGTTCCTTCCAGTACCAGCTGGCGGATGACCGATTGGTCGCGCAGATTGACAAACGGATTCCCGCCCGCCTTATGTACCGCTTTCACCAGTTCCTTTACAAGCGCCGGATCGATTCCGAACGCTTCGATTAACACGTTTTCGCCCTTTTGCACTCTGGTTGAATAATTTACCAGAACATCAGCCAGCTTTGAAAGCCTCGGATCCAACATCGATTCTGCCCCCTCTGCATATTCGTCCTTATTCAAACATACTTATTGTACCTTAGGATGCGCGTATGTACCAGTGAGTGGGTATAAAGAGCCACACAAGTGCAGAAGCAGCGGACTGACAAACCATGAAACTTCGAAGAGACTCCGGCATCCTACTCTGATATATTGGTAGTAGCGAATCAAGGCAGATTTGCGAGGTGAACCCAAGCCGTCAACAGAAACATGGGTCCGTCCCTTGGAACAAATTAACTTTCACCAGGATTGAAACCTTCTAATAATATACCCGTAATACTCCATGTACCCTGCTATCATAGGAGGAACGGCCATGCCAAGACTTGAGTACCGGCTGTTGGATGAGGACAAAGGATTTCCGGTTCTGTATTATTATGACATGATCGATAAGGATGAGATCTCCCTGCGCTTTGCCTGTGACTACTTTGTCAAAGACAAGGTCGTGTACGAGAAGACTTCCTGTGCGATCGAACTTCCCAATTACATTATCTATGTTAAGCCCGCGGAGGATGAACAGGTTGTGGATCCGGGCGTACTGTCGGCTCCCCGCTGGGGCGGCATCCGGATCGAAGTCCGGGAATTCCGTGAAGGAACGGCCTTCTACCCCATAATTCACACTTATGATTTTCTTGACGATGACGATGCCCTGCTTCATTTGCAAAGCGACTATCTTTACCTTTATGGGCGGGAATGGATGAAGACTTCGACCGAAGTGGATGAGGACCGGAAGGTCTATGTATTCTATGCCCAACCGACTACTTAGGAGGTAACTGAAAATGCAGAATAAAACTTCCCGTTTGGTCGGGTTGTTTGCCGCAACCGCACTCACGATTTCGGCCGGCTGTTCATCAGCCCAGCCTGCAGTTGTCGATGACGACTACGAGTGCACGGACGAAAACAATGACGGATATTGCGATCAAGATGGAACTCCCATTGACGACGACGATTCTTTCATATACAAAAACGGCAAAAAGTACTACAAAAAAATAAAATCCGGAGTAACTTCCGGGTCTGTTTCCAAGCCATCCACCGGCTCTTCTTCGTCCGGAATCACCAGCGGTTCTTCGGGTTCCAGTTCCAAAGGCGGCATCGGAAGTTCCGGCGGATCCAGCACCAGCTAACAGAATAAGTGGGCGAATACACATGAACTTATCCTATGAGCAAAGGCGCAGCACCCTATATGGCCCCCTCAGGGAAGAAGGGATTTTTACCTGGGACCATATGTACGGTGAAGAATATGCACTGGCTTCCCTTCATATGATTGACGAGGAATTCCGCAAGGAAATCGCTTATGCGACCGAGCAACTGGGACTCATTTTTTCCAAAGTGATCCCTGTCCTGCAGCAGGGCCCTGATGAATTGCTGGTGGAACTGGGCATTCCCAAACAGGCGCTGGGGGCTGTACGACTTTCCGTTTGGCCTGAAATCCCCACTTTAATCGGGCGGTTTGATTTTGCCCAGACTCCTGAGGGGCTGAAAATGCTGGAATTCAATTCCGACACCCCGACCAGTATCGTAGAAGCCTACCACGTGAACGGAAGAGTGTGCCAATCCTATGGTGTTAAAGATCCAAATCTGGGAATGGCCGGTCACTTGCGGGACGGATTTCAGCAACTGGTGCTTCGCTATAATCAGAAGGGCTTTGAGACCAAACGGATTGTTTTCAGTGCTTTGGATTGGCATGAAGAAGACAAGGGAACCGCCAAGTACCTGTTGAATGTATCTCAACTGGAAGGTTTGTTTGTGCCACTGGAAGATCTAAGAGTATATGAGGATTCATTGCATTACCTGGAACAGGAACAGTATATTCCCATTGATGTGCTTTATCGCCTGCACGCTCTGGAAAAAATGGCCGAGGAGCAGGACGCCGACGGGTACCCAACAGGAGCCCATGTACTCGACCTGATCGCCCGGAACAAGCTGGCGGTCATCAACCCGCCGTCAGGGTTTCTTGCACAAACCAAGGCTTTGCAGGCACTGATCTGGAATCTCCATGAATCGAAAGAGTTTTTCACTGACAATGAGCATCGTGTCATTGAGACCTACATGCTTCCTACCTACATGGAAAACCGGTTTCTGGGAACCTCCCCCTTCGTCAGCAAACCGATATTTGGCCGCGAGGGTGGTGGAGTCACCCTGTTTGGCAAAGACGGGGAACTGATTGCCAGGGATCTGGAGAACGATTATTGGGAGCAGCCGATGATCTACCAACAGCTCGCAGAGTTGGAAACCGTTGAAGTCGAAACGGTAAAGGGACTCTATACCGGTAACTTGCTGTGGGGATCCTTTCTTGTCGGCGGGAAAGCATCCGCCATTGTTGCCCGTGTCGGCGGGAAAATCACCGGAAACCTGTCGTTTTATTTGCCTGTCGGACTTACCTGATTATAAAGAGAGCGACTATGAGAGGAGACGTTAGCATGTTTACACAGTGGCCGAATATCATGAATTTCTTGATGTATCTGGGAGTTACCTTGCCCATTCTGGCTTTGGGCATCTTTGTTTTTATGATCACCACTCCCTACAGAGAATATAAGTTGATTCGCGATGGAGCGGACACCAATGATCCGCAAAAAGCCGCTGCAGCCAAAGCGGCAGCCCACGATCTGGGCGGAAAAATAATCGGTCTGTCCATTGTCCTCGCCTCTGCCGTCTATAATTCCGTTAATTTGCTTGACCTTGTAGTTTGGGGAATTATTGGTACGTTGTTCCAGGTGCTCGTATTCTATCTGTTTGAATTGGTTACCCCGTTTCGTGTGGTCTCCGAAATTCCCAAAGGAAACGTGTCGGTGGGAATCTTCGCATCGAGGCTTAGTGTGGCAACGGGACTGCTGATGGCAGCCCTAATCAGTTACTAATTTCGGGCAGTTACTAATTTCCTCACATCGATCCGCATCCTTGGCGCAAAATAACTTCAGGGGGTGGTTCTATGTGGGAGATGGTATCGAACATGGTTCCGGCGGCAACCCGGATGATGGGACGCCGCAACCGCGGCATGAACACGGCAACCGCCATGCTGGTGGGAGCCGGCATCGGAATTGCTGCATGGGAAATAATGCGCCGCAACAATGCCATGGGCAACCTGCGCAGCAACATGAACATGAACAATCAGGGAATGGGCGAGATGGCAGAAGAAGTGCTTAATGCCATCAAGTAGAGGGACCCCCGTTCAAAATGTTGCCGTCCATGGCAACAACGCGGGATCGTTCATCATGAACGAAGAGGCACGGGGACTTCCCCGTGCCTTCTTTTCAGCAAGCCAGACTTTACAGATTTGCGTTCAGAGTGATGGCCCCATCGTCTGTACGGACGAGTACAGGATAGGTGCCTTTCCCCATTTTTTCCGTTACCTTGGAACCCTCCGCCGTTGAATCGGACTTGGTCGGTCCCTTTACCAATCCACGGTTGGATTCACCGGCAAACTCAATATGGGATCCTGCAGGTATGCGCAGCGATACCATACCACGGGATGAATTCAACATCCACGGCCCTCCGACCTCACTTTCCACCGTGATGCCTCCGGTTCCCGAGGACAAAGTCAACCCCTTCTTGACATTCGCCGCCTGAATGGGGCCGTTTTCAATTCGCGCTTCCACATCCCCCTGCACCGAATCAATCTGGATTCTTCCGTTTTTGCAGAAGATACGCAGTGATTCGTCAATATGGCTTGCCCGGATTTGGCCGAAAGTATTCTCGAGGATCGCTTTCCCCTTCACTTGATCCACTTCCAAGGTGCCGGCTTTCGTTTTCACTTCCAAATCGCCTTCAATGTTTCTGGCGACAATTTCCCCGTTGTCATCTGCGATGATGGCTTTGCCTTTGATCCGTTCCACTTCCACTCTGCCCAACTCCGTGCTTACAACCAAATCCCCGGCATGATCCTGAACGGTGACATTTCCTGTATGAGTAAGAATCTGGAGGGCCAGCTTAACAGGTATAAGAATTTCCAGATCGACTCCCGTTATTTTCGAAGTAGCATTGAGCGACGGATCCACTTCAATACGGAGAGTGGACCCCGTGGTCACTCGAGGCATCCCGTTCTTCGCTTCTTCGTTCGCCTGCTGTGAGTTCAGGTTCCTGACGTGGACTTTGGTCTTAACCACGATGGAAGAAGAATTGGATTTGTTCACTTTGATGGTACCCGTCCGGCTGAACACTTCCAACCGCTGAATGTCTTTCGGGTCAAAGGAGGCTTCCGGCAAATCGACAGTCTTGTCGGACAATGCATCCCGGACGCTGCCCAGACTTGTCTGTACAAACCCCTGCATACTTTGCTGGGAAATCAAAGTGATGGAGAAAATCCCAACCAGACAAAGCAGCGCAATGCTGCGGGCATCGATCCGGATCTCTTCGTTCACTTTTTGTTTCTTGACGGAATACAGACTCCACAAAAGCTCGATACCCAACCCCAGAATAATAAGCGGCCAGAAAGGCAGCACCTGGGACAAAACCGGCTTGTGCGCCACCTGGTCAACCAGCAGTATGATCCCAAGTACCAGCAGGGTGAGAGCGCTTGTGAGTGTTCCAACTTTGCGCATATGAACAACTCCGATTTTTTAGCGGGAATTCCTGCAATAAGATGTGTTCAATTTTAAACGAAAACGGGTTCTTTGAAATCAGCCAATTTTTTCAGGGATTCCCGTTCCACATCCGCATGCAGGGAATTGCCATGGGCGTCCATTGTTACGATGGCCGCAAATCCTTCCACCTGCAGGTGCCACATTGCTTCCGGTATGCCAAACTCCTCCAGGAAGTCGACACCTTCCACGTCTTTTACACATTGCGCATAATACTGGGCAGCTCCCCCAATGGCATTCAGATAGACGGCACCGTGCTCCTTCAGGCCGGCCAATGTCTTGGCTCCCATCCCGCCTTTCCCGATGATCGCACGAATGCCAAACTTCTTGATGATGTCCGCCTGATACGGTTCTTCCCGAATGGAAGTGGTGGGACCCGCCGCTTTCACATGCCACTTGCCTTGTTCGTCCTTCAGCATGACAGGACCGCAATGGTAAATGACCCCACCGTTCAGGTCAACAGGTGAATCATTGTCCATCAGATATTTGTGCAGCGCGTCACGTCCCGTATGAATTGCTCCGTTAATGATGACCACGTCGCCCACTTTCAGGCTGCGGATCTGCTCTTCCGTTATTGGCGCCTGCAGAACCAGTTTCCGGGAATCTCCGGTTTCTTCGGATGGTTCCTGCACCTCTGTTTCCGTGTAGTTCTCTTTATAAATCCAGTTGGAGATGCCACCCGTTGCCGGATCGATCTCTACGCCCTGCCGGCGGAACGCCCAGCAGTTGTAAGCTACAGATACAAAGAAGGATGCGGGGAGGCGGTTCATGACACCAATCTTGCAGCCCAGCAGCGATACATTTCCCCCGAAGCCCATGGTGCCAATCGACAGTTTGTTGGCGTTCTCCATCACATATTCTTCGAGTTTGCGTAGGTCTTCGTTGGGGTTCACATCATCTACCCTGCGGAACAATTGTTCCTTTGCAAGGGAGTAACCGGAGGTCCTGTCGCCACCGATTCCAACGCCGATAAATCCTGCCGAGCACCCCTGTCCCTGTGCCTGGTAAACCGCATGCATAATGCATTTGCGGATGCCGTCCAAATCGCGTCCCGCTTTCCCAAGTCCTTCCAGTTCGCAAGGAAGGGAGTATTGGATGTTTTTGTTTTCACAACCGCCGCCTTTCAGAATCAGGCGTACGTCAATATAGTCCTTTTCCCACTGTTCAAAATGAATGACCGGTGTTCCAGGTCCCAGGTTGTCGCCTGAATTTTTGCCCGTGATCGAATCCACCGAGTTTGGACGGAGCTTCCCCAGCTTGGTCGCTTCCGCCACCGCTTCGAGAATCGCCTTTTTCATCTCGATTTGATTGGCCCCAACGGGACAGTGAATTACGAATGTGGGCATACCAGTGTCCTGGCAAATAGGTCCTTCCGCTTCTTCCGCCATCTTAATGTTCTTGCCAATAGTAGACAGGGCCAGCGCAGACCGGGTTCCCATTTCCTCCTGCAGTCGCGCTGCGGAAATGGCCTTCCTCACATCAGAAGGCAGATTGGTAGATGTGTCAATAATTAACTTGAGCATACTCTCTTTAAATTGTTGCATGGTTTGCCCCCACTTCCTCCAAATAATTGATCTGGTAGCTATTGGATAGACTCTGTTCTCACAAGGCTTGGTTATTTGTGAAAATCCCGTCAGTTGACAACGGGAAGGTTCCTCACTTATTATATCAAATGTTTTTTTGGTTCATAAAGAAACAATTTTCACGAAAATCACTCATGCAAAAAGGGTGCACAAAGCACCCTTATTTATATAAGATCTTGTGTTTGAAGCCCTCTTCCCATTCTTTTACCGGAACCTCCTTTAGATTCCGGGGAGGAGAAAAGTAATAGCCCTGCCCGTATTTGATCCCCGCTTCCCGGAGCTGCTTAAGATCCTCCGCCGTTTCGATTCCTTCCGCAATCACCTGCGAGTCTAGCGAGTCGCCGATGCGCTTGAAAGCCTCAATGATGATTGATTTGGTACTGCACTTGTGAAGATCGGCCACGATTTCCATGCAGATCTTGATATAGTGAGGCTTGATGGAAAGCAATTCAACAAGGTTGGAGTTGCCCTTTCCCAGATCGTCCATGGCCACTTCGAATCCTTCCCTGTCAACAAAGTTTGGCCATGGAAAAACGGCCCGCTGGTGTTCGGTAACCTCCAGAACAACTGTTGTTTCATTGGCAAAATCAAAAATCTTCATCACTTGCTGCAGAGTCGCTTCTGAAACGTCCGCCTCCACGTTGAAGAACACCCCTTTGGGCACGAACGGTTTGAGTGTATGGATCGTCTGGGTCAGTTTCTTGCAGGATAGAAGCGTGAGCTGGTCAAGAATTCCGTAAGCACGGGCCAAGCGGAACATTTCATCCGGCAGGAGCTGGTTGTCGGGAAATCGGCTGAGAATCTCAACCGCTTCCACCTTTCCCGAATCGAGATTGACGATTGGCTGAGCCGCCAGTTCGAGAGACTCGTTATACAGCATATTGAACAACAACATCGGTTTTCTGTCCTTCTGCTCAAGCCCTTGCTGCATGATCCACCCCGGATAAAAGGCATCTAAAAAACAAAGGGCCTCTTCATGGCAGATCCATGAACCGGCCGGTTGCACGACTTGTTCCCGGTCACTTAAGTCCCATATAAGAGTGGCCGTTCTCCGCGTTCCTCAGTTCGTCTATAGACTTGTACTGTCAGTTTAAAGGAGGCTCTTATAGGAATCAAGTTAAATTTTATTAAAATTTCATTCCGGTTTGAGATGGTTTTAAGCTTTGAAAGTGGAGATTTGCTGCCTTAAATCCTCGGAAGATTCCCGCAAGATATTGGCCGATGCCGCAATCTCTTCCATGGAGGCAGTTTGATCCTGGATCGAAGAAGAGATTTGCCGGGAACCGGCAGAAGTTTCCTGCGCAATCTTGGAGACGTTCCGGGCTTGTTCGATGGTTTCCTCCATGGTTTGGATCTGCTGGTTCATCAAACGACCGATTTCCTCTATGGAATTCACCACCAAATTGACCGAATCACTCATTTGCTGAATGGCATGCGTCGTCTCTTCGCCTTTCTCCGATTCGCCTGCTGCCATCTCCGCTTGACGAGAAATCTGACTTACAACCTCCTGCACTTCTTTTTGCATATCGCTAATCAATTCGGTGATCTGTTCCACTGCGGTTCGGCTTTGGTCAGCCAGCTTACGCACCTCTTCCGCCACTACAGCAAATCCCCGGCCATGCTCCCCGGCTCTCGCCGCTTCTATGGAAGCGTTAAGGGCCAACAGGTTTGTCTGATTCGCGATTTCTCCTACGACCACAATAATATCTCCAACCTGTTTGGCGTTTTCCTCCAGCCTGTTAACAATCTCCATCGACTCCTGGTTGGCTGCAGCTATGGTTTGCATACCGGCAACAAGGCTTCTGACGATGGCCGTTCCTTGATTGAGCGTTTCCACCATTCTGTTGGAAAGAGCGGAGGATTCATGAACGCATTCATTCACCTTCCCCGCCAGTTCCGTAGCCTTCTGTATCGTCTCCGCCGTCTGATTTGTAAGTTTATGTTGCTGCTCCGCTCCGGATGCGATTTCCTCCATCGTGCGGGCAACGATTTCCGAACTGTTGGCCACAACCTCCGAAGCGTTTGTAAGCTCGTGAACCTGTGCCTGTGTCCGTTGAAAATTCTCGTCTATGTTCTTGATAATGGAACGAAGGTTGTCTAGCATTAAATTGAATGCAAGTCCCAAGGCCCGGATCTCATCGTCCGATTTCACCACTTGTATATTTTGCCGCAAATCCCCCGTGGCAGCCAAACGGGCGGCTTCCTCCAGCAAAACCAGCGGCTTTGTAATAAACTTGGCAGCTATGTACCCCAAAATGCCGCACCAGATGATCCCGAGCATCAATGTTCCGGATACGAACAGAACCTCGGACATCTGCGGAGCTATCAGATCTTTAAGTACGAATATAAAAATGCCGCTTGTGGTATAAGTAACAGTCGCCAGAGCCATAATTCCCAGGACCATTTTTTTGGTCAAACTGAACTTGTATCTTCTCTTTTGTTTCAAAATGGCTTCCTCCCCCGCCAGTTCGATGCAAGCATACTATCTGCATATTTCGATGCCTGAAAGGTTTTTCCTTTCCATTATAGTCGATCCAAGCAAATAATTGTATGAACACAAACTGAATACTTCTATCAGGCTAATCATGATCAGGAGTCCCACAATAAAGGAGAAAGCGAACAGCGCCACCAGAAATCCTTCAGGTGCATTCTGAAATCCGATGGCCAAAGCAATCAGCCCGCCCAGTCCCGTCTGTTCGCTTCCGTAACTGACCCCGACAGACAACCCTTCCGGCAGATTGTGCAGTGTTATGGCGGCAAGAATTAAAGTGGACTGGGTGTCCATCGAAATGTTCATACGGGTGTGTTCCAGGTCAATATGGGGTACGGCTCTCTCGAGCAACATCAGGACGAAAGTTCCCAGAAGCACACCGAAGCAAACAACAACCAAATTGGAAACCTCCAAAGCAGGCGGAATCAGGCTGAAAGTGGACGCGGCCACCATGATTCCGGCTGTCAAAGCCAGAAGAATGTCCCGCCAACGATGGGTGACATCCCGGAAAAAAAGAACGGGCAAAGCACCGGCACCCGTTGCCAAAGCAGATAACATACTTCCGATAATTACTCCTTGCATCTGCCATCCTCCCTAATAAGTACCTTCTCCATTCATATTTGCCTGCTGCTGGAAATTATACCGGATTCGCGCAAGAATCGATTCAATTTCATTCCGGTTGTAACGCCGTGCTTGCACCGGAATGCCCCGTTCTAACACTAAATTTTTCGATCATTTCACGTTAGTTTGTTATACAGTTACTACATTACAATTTTATAATCGGGCTGTCGTCTTTTTTCCACTATACAATCTTCCATATGGAGGCGTGAGGAGAAGGAGTTCCCTCTACGGGAACCACAGATTGTTGAAAATACCCCCTGTTCATCCAATTGAAAATTAGAAGTCAAAAAAAGACCGCTGAGGTTTCTCAACAGTCTGAATGGACAGTGTTTTACTGTCCATTTCTTTTCTTTAAAATTTAAGCTCTTACATTACTTTCAAATTTGCCTTTGTGTGATCCATCACAAAACGGCTTGTTTCCTGAAAGACCGCAACGACAGAGATAAACTTGGTCTTTTGTTTCTAATTGCTTACCTTCTCCATCAACTAAAGTTACCCCGCTAGCGACTAAAGGACCGTTATCCAAGATTTTAATTTCAGCCAATTTTATTCACCTCCTCTCTTCGGAACTTTGTTCACACGCCGAAAAACCTGAATTATTATCTCAAGTAACCAAAGATATTCTCAAACTTCTCAAACTGTACTGTTGAAAAAATTAACAAGCAAGGAGTGAAAACTATCCCGGTGCTCAACTTGCGTCCAGTGACTGCACTGGCCGTAAATCATCATTTTTACCCGCGGGAGGTGTTGTGCAAGAAAATAACTGGTTTCAACAGGGACAATCGGATCATTTAACCCATGGACCAGTAAAACTTGTTGTTGGATGCGACGCAGAGTTGCGCCGGGTAGAACGAGATCATCTACAATCCGCTGGCGAGGTTGAGGAAACATTGCTTCGAATGAACGCCGCACAGCTGGGTCCATTGCTGCCTCAAAGCGCATCTTACTAATTTTGTCAAGTTGATCTGCTATGAAACTTTCGTCATAAGCAAACCAGCGAATGATTTGCGACATCGCTTCTGCGGAAGGATCCTCATAAAATCCCCAGATACGGTCAAGCTCAGGAGTTAATCGAAATGGAGCACCCGCCGGACCCATCAACACAACACGGTTTATTCGTTCGGACGCCTCTGCCAACAAATGAAGAGCAATTGCCCCGCCCAAGGAATTGCCTACCAAATGGGTTCGCTCAATCTCTAATTCATCGAGAAGATGTTTCAGCTGATCAACCCACAACCTCATCCAAGATCGTATGCCATTCGGCAGCTGCGAAGGGTGCTCGGACATCCCGAAACCGATCAAGTCTGGTGCTACACAATCAAATCCCTTTTCACTGAAATAAGGCAAAGCATACTGCCAGTTTGACCAAGCCGTTGCGCCTGGACCAGAACCATGAATAAAGAGAATCGCTTCACTGTTTCCCATACCGGCACGGTAGAGACAAGTCTCATAAGTACCGGTTTTGATACAAGTGCTCGTCACCTCTTTCATACGATTACCACCTATCCCAACTCTACTAATAAAAAATTTTTTAACCAGGAATCCCAGCGAATTTGTCTCGCACACTGCTCCAGCCAAAAAATGCAACTGATCGGTGATTCAATGGGGATATTCAACCGAACGCCAAAAGAATTGCTGAATACAGATTACGAATCTTCACTGGCACATTCGTTCATTTTATTTTTGATATAGGACATGTATAGGTCAAAAGATCGCTCCTTTTGCAGTCGCATCTGGCGTTCAAGCTCCTTCGCATCCCGATTGCGAAAGGCTTCCATCATGGCCCGGTGTTCTTGCTGGGAGGCAAGCATGGAATCTGGAGTCTGAACAAAAATCCAGCGCGAACGTGCGGAACGCTCCCAAACGCTTATTACGATCCGGAAAAGTTCTTTCCAAGGAGAAAGTTCGTACAGTAAACGATGAAATTCATAATTCAGTCGGCTGTACTGCACAGTATCGTTGTGATCGATACACTTATCCATTTCTTCAACAAGTTGTTCCAATCGATCAATTGTTTCATTTGTGGCTCCTAGTACCGCCGTACGTGCCAAAATCGGCTCCAAAGCGAGCCGAATCGACAAAAGCTCTTCCAATTCTTCGATCCGCACTGGCGCTACCCGCGCCCCGACAAAAGGTTTATTCTCAACCCAACCTTCGGCCTCTAACCGACGAATTGCTTCTCGTACCGGTATCGCACTGGTGCCAAATTCCCGTGCAATCTGATCAACCACAATACGCTCTTCTGGAGCAATCTTCCCGGAAAGGATTGCTTCCTTTAGTCTTTCATATACCCACTCCGAACGAGTTGTCGGGATCTGTACCATCCATATGGCCTCCTATCCTTCATTGCATTTGGTTTTTAGATAAATACGCGATATATTCTATATCATATAATATCGCAATCTTGCGCCAATTGGATAGTGGGATGGATTGATTATAAACACGGTCAATATGCAAGTGATTTGAAGCGATTAAGTCGTCTGATCAAAAATAACCCAAAAGCTCTCGGGCTTCCTCCCGCCGTCCACAGGCAATGAGAGATCGTATCCGAGACGAAGAAATTACTTCGCCACCCGTGCAGCAAATAGGGTCAACCACACGGACTTGAAAGACACTCGATAACTCGTGAACGCCTCCCCGTCGACCATGCCCAAACCGAAAATCATTTCCCACCCGGACCTCAACCGGATTTAACGTCAGTAATTCTTCAATAAACGACTCAGCACTGCGTGACAAATGTCCAAGGTGTACGCCATCGAATGCCCCCACCGTTACCACAGATGCAGGGAGCGCCAGCGTGTTGGCCGGATGTGAACGCATCTTCATCAACTTCCTTCTTCACTCGTATTCGAGGGCTTGGCGAGCCTCTTCACAAACCAATGGCTCAGGGTCTGACAATAGCCGTTCTACCTCTTTCCTTCCTCCGATCCGAACAAGCGCCCGAGCGGTAGTAGCACGGACCAAAGGACTTGGGTCAACGCATCCCTGCCGGACAAGGGGCAGGTAACTTGAATCCCGGGTGTTGGCCAGCACAATCAGGGCGTTGCGAGCCATTCTGGGGCGGCCTACCCGTTCAAAAGCGCTCTGCGCATACTTATTTAAAAAATGCTGGGTTGACAACGTCAGAAAATCGGACAGGTCAGGATAAGCTAACTCCGGATCCGGTTCATACCCTTCCCAAAACTTCCGCTCTTTCGGAGTCCATGGGCACACGTCCTGACATTCATCACAACCTGCCACCCACCTACCCATACCTTCCCACACCTCGACGGGGATCAGATCCAAATGTTGAGTTGTCCAATAGGAAACGCAACGATTGGCATCGACTACTCCATCTTCAAGTAAAGCCCCTGTCGGACACTGGGAGATGCAATTTATACAGTGGCCGCACCGAAACGGATGTTCCGGTGCAGCCTCCACATCAAAACTCGTGAGCAATACTGCCAACGTAAAGAACGACCCTCTCTGCGGATGAATGAGCATCCCGTTTCGACCGATCCACCCCAATCCGGCCAACTCCCCGTAACTTCTGAAAGAAAGAGGACCCTGCTCAACATAATCCCGGCAACGCCCGCCCAAGTGGTGACAAATCTCTTTCAGTTCTTCCAGATGGGGTTGTACCCGTCGTTGAATGTAATCTTGTTCACGTATCCAAAAAACTCGACCCACCCGCCCGATGCGCATGCCACCACGAGGCTTCCCAGGATCGGGAAAGGCGTGGGAAGCCGCCAGAACAAGGACACTGCGAGCCCAAGCCAATCTCGTTCGAGGGGCAAGACGAACTTCAACATTTCGTGCGAGTTGCCCCATGCCTGCCTGTCGTCCGTTCACAATCCATTGGTGATACCGGTTTAAAACGGAGGGGGGTAAATCGACTGGTGCCCATCCAACAGTAAATCCTCTCTCTTCCGCAGCCTGTTGCAACGACAAAGCAGCAGGCTCCATGGGACTATACACGGGATCCCCTCCTTAAAAGCAAATCAGGATTTCCAAGATTGAATCAAGGCCGGATCAAAACCTTCATCGCTCCATCCGATTTCTCTGCAAATACCCGATACGCTTCTCCCGCCTGTTCAAGGGGAAATTGATGAGTAAACAGCGGACGGGGATCAATCACCCCCTCCACCAGCAATCGGTGAGATTCCCACATATATGGCTGAACGTTGGCAAAACCATTCATGTGAACCGTCAAATCTCGCAGAAAGACATCGGCTAGATTTAGATTAAAAGAATTGCTGGTGAACACCCCGATCGCAGCTATCGATCCCCCGGGGCGTACGAGGTCAAGGGAAAGTTGGAGGCTTTCCGGTGTGCCAACAATCTCAATTACTTTGTCGACCCCATGCCCTCCCGTTTCTTGGCGAATCAGGTCGATTGCCCCAGGATCGTTTGGATTAACCACCTCAACCCCGTACCGTTGTTTCACATAATCTGTTCGATGGGATACCGGATCAAAAGCATACACCCGACCTGGACCGCGGTGGAGAGCCAATTCCAGCGACATGATCCCGGTAGGACCCAATCCAACGACGGCCACCGATTCGCCAAGATGCACATCCGCCAAGCGATTCGCTATAAGGGCAGAAGGCAAATTGCATGATAGCGTGAGCACCTGTTCGTCGGTCAACGCTCCGTCCACTCTCACAGCATGCGCATCGGCGTAAGGAATCACCATATACTCGGCTTGCGTGCCGTTCAAGTCTCCAAAAGCGTTTCCAAAGCCATACACCGCTTTATTGGTGGTAGTACAATGGGCCGTCTGGCCTACCCGACACAAGTAACACTCGCCGCAGGAGGCCGAATAGGCCATGGTTACCCGATCACCCGGCTTATAGTTGCCTACCGCTTTGCCCACTTCGACCACTTCGCCGGAAAGCTCGTGCCCAAGGCGTGATTTTGCCCGCTCCATAATTCCGTCCAGCGTTCCACGATAGATGTGCAAATCCGATCCACAGATTGACGTGGCACGCACTTTCACCAGTATCTCGTGTTCAGCCTGAATGCGCGGGTTTTCCACAGTATCGACCCGCACGTCTCGGGGTCCATAATAGACAACGGCTTTCATTATACGGGTTCCCCCCTGTTGTCCAGATTTACAATCCAGCCACGTGCAAAACAATAGGACGCCTGCACAATACGCCACACTACTTCGAGTTCCTGTTCATCCCTTGGAGCATAAACGATAAGATTTTGGGGTGGTAACGCCCCCGCCATATAGCGCACAAGCGGATGAATACAAGCCCAGCCTGTTTTGAGAACCTGCTCCCCCCATTCCGGCATAAGCGGCAAATGGACGCTCCCATCCGTTCGGATAAGTGTAAATTCCCGGCCCCGAATAAATGCTTCCGGCTGCCCTTCCGCCAACGCTTCGTCCATCACCAGCGCCATAGCAGGAACTGAGAGTTCCGTCGGTTGTACCACAACTCCAGCCAAACGTTTCGCCGAGCGAAGCAGTTCTTCCCGAAGATTCTGCTGTGCAGTGTCTTCCAATTGCAAACAAGGATAGCGAATATCAATTCGAGGAGACTTCCCCATGCGTTTAGGTAGACCTGTAAGCATGGGCGGCAAGTCTTTGGATATCCGAACGATTTTCTTATCCAAAGCTATCATAGTGCACCTGGGTAATGGGCACTCCTTGCTCCTCAAGCAACCTGAGCACCGCCTGAACCATCACAGGCGGCCCGGCTATATAAAATTCATACTTTTCCCATGGTTCTTTGAGACGACGGACCAGCGCATCAGTCACGAACCCAATTTCTCCATTCCATTCCCCAGTACCGCCCTCATTGACGACCGGAATCACTTTCCCCTGTGTTGACGAACCCAATAGCTGCTGCAATTCGTCCAAACAGACCAGATCTCCCGGTGTACGAGCACCGTAAAAAACTGTACATCCACTTCCCTCTCGATTTCCATTCGATACCAACTGCCGCGCCATGGCAAGGATCGGTGCAATTCCCGTTCCGCCAGCGATAAACACTAAGGGTCGCAACGTCTCTCGGAGATAGGTAGCCCCGTACGGCAATTCCAGCGTTAGCTCCATACCGGGGGATAGGCTGAACAGTTTTTGGCTTCCCACACCATTGGGATACCGTCTGGCGATAAACTCCACTTCACGGGTTCCCGGCAAATTGGCCATCGAGTAAGTCCGCCGCAATCCGTCGCCAAGATTGAGAATGGCATATTGTCCCGGTTGATAAAAGAGGATTCGGTCCAGCTGCAGACGAAAGCGCGCCACTTCGGGAGCAAGTATTTCCACATCCGCGACCACCGCTTGGTAATCGGATATTGCAAGATTTTCCGGTGGTCCTTCCAGTACACGTGTCTCCAGAACCACATCGCTTTCCGGCACGCTTTGGCACAAAATGATGCGACGGCGTCTTCGATCCCGTTCCGATAGAGAGGGGGCCTCAGGCAAAAGACACTTCACCTGACCTTCGATCAACGTTGCTTTGCACGTGCCGCAGCTCCCCCATCCGCATTCAAACGGCAACCAGATGCCCCTTTTTCTTGCTGCATTGAGAATGGTCTCGCCATGCTGAACTGGAAAAGTGATACCCGAAGGTTTGACCGTAACGACATATTCCTCCATTTTCAATCGAGACCTATCCGCTCTAAAAATTCCTTATGAGCAGTGCGGACTGCCTCAACCACCTCCTGAGGTTGCTTCGGCTCCCGTGCTTTTGCAAACAAAGGGGCCAAACCTTCGACGGCCCGATAGGCCGGTTCACTCCATATTTCCACCCATTTCTTCAGCAATTTGCGATGCCCGGGCTCGCGTTCCACCGCATAGTTGACCAAATCCAGCGCCCAGCGTCGACTGCGTTGGCTATCGAGAGTAAAGTCATCATGCAGTAAAGCCAGCAGCGTGTCCCCATTGTGACGGGCCAAGTTTGCAAACTGGTCGTTGAACAACGAATCATACACCGGTTTTACAACAAGATTCAGGGCGGCAAATGATTCACCCCAGTCGTAAGCAATCAACAGCTTCTCGAGGACCTCCCGCAGCGGCTGCCAATGAGGATCGTCTTCCCAGATCTCCCTCGTCCGTTGCGAGTCAGCCAAACTTTCTCCATGATCCAGCGACAATGCCTTCGCAAGATACGCACAACGCTGCACGCGCCGCATCTCATCCGCACCCTGGAAATACCCTGCATTGGTGATGTAGGAAGACGGTGCCATCTGTGCCATATACAAGGCGACCATTTGCAGAACATGTCCCGAAAAACGGCTCGGGATGTACAGTTGTTCGAGCAAATCCACCCAAGGTCTTGAGAGGTTGGCATAATGATCCTGTCTTTCGAACTCGTCGATCAGGTTGTCCAGATACACCTCCCGCTCTTTTTGCAACTGGACATAATCCCGGTACGTCAAGCGGTCCGGGTCACGGAACCCCTCCCAATCTTCCACCTGAAACTGTGACCCTTCCCGGTACTGTTTGTACCACCGGTTGAGCGGGATATCCGGATCCAGCTCAAAAGGAGCAGGGGAGCGGCGAAAATGGAAATGCAGCCGATGACTGACCGCCTCATACTCGCTTGGGATTCGACGTTCCGACCACATGCTCCACGCTTTCTTACGGCGCTTTTCACTAATTTGTGCCATCGCTTAATCCTCCCTTTCCAAATAGAAAAGTAACTCATCTTCGTCATAGCGGATTCGACCGGCAAATGATACGAGATCGGGCTCAATCTGAGTAAGGGAGATTGAGCGACCAAGCGCTTCTTGCAAACTGCTGCGGGTAATGCGACAGCGTTGCGGAGTATGGATACGGATATACCCGCCCCTGTTATCAACCATTACCTCGACACCCGGGTTGTCGACCTCAATGGCGGTTATAAGCGCCTCGGCCAACTCAGGATCCCGAACAATAGGTCCCACTAATTTTACTTGTTCATGAGGCATGTAAACGACCCCCTGTTCCAGTATGTTCGTGCAGCCTTTACTGAGCAGTACACCGATTGTATCGTCGGGTTTCCCCTTCCGGAAACCCGACGAACACTTGTTCATCTTCAACCTTTACCTCATACCGGTAGAGCTGACAATTTTTCGGGTTCACACCTTCTCCCGTGCCGGCATCAAACTGCCAGCGATGGGCAGTACAGGTAAGAATGTCGTCTTTCAACTCTCCATCGGCAAGCAGAATCTCTTGGTGTGGACAGATCCCTTGATATGCCACAATTTTTTCCCCGGCGAGATGAATTAACAAAACTTTCTCGCCTTCCACATCCACATCGATCATTTCACCTTCCCAAAGATCATCCAGGGTTAAAACAGGAAACCAACGGATCGCTTTCACCTCATTCATCATAAAACACCTCAACAAAATCCATCGGCTCCAAACCAACCTCCGCGACAGTCAAATGATCGGGCTGGACCTGCCCCCTGCATCGGATTCGCAAAGGT
This sequence comes from Effusibacillus lacus, assembly GCF_002335525.1. Classification (NCBI taxonomy): domain Bacteria; kingdom Bacillati; phylum Bacillota; class Bacilli; order Caryophanales; family Alicyclobacillaceae; genus Effusibacillus; species Effusibacillus lacus. Next base: position 147,899 of record NZ_BDUF01000086.1, on the reverse strand, counting down.
GCATTGCGCGACGCTACCCGCACACCCACGGTGTGGGCAGCCACTTTTTCCGCCACTTGGGCAATCGTATCCGTGTCTTCCACCGGTACCAACAGAACAACAAAGTCCTCTTTGTGAGCAGCCGTCAGCGGCAACATTGCCATAATGATCCTCTCCCTCCTTATGATTTGCCAACCGTGCGCCCAACGGAGCGCCCGGTTGGCGTCCTTGACAGTCTGATTCAAACAGCGGCTATTTTACCACTCCCGGACTGTTTGAAAGCCCAGGCGAAGTTGTCGGCATCCTGGCCCCAAACTTCAGGCGTAAGCCCCATATAGGCGTAAGCCCCTTCAGGTGTCGGCGGCTGGATGTGCCCGGCAAGGAAACGGTCGACAATGTTCAGGTGACCGGCGTAACGTTCCGTGTTGATATCAAAGACCCACTTGCACGGCTCGGAGCAGAAGTGATAGCGACGGCCATTGTGCTCGGAAACATACGGCGCGAGATGCCTTTGTTTCGGGTCAGAAGGAGTACAAATGGGAATCTGGCACATGTTGCATACCATAGGCAGGGTCTGCGGCAGCGTTTTCTCAATACGCCCCTGCCGGACATTTTCCGCAATCACGTCCCAGTGCCGGCCGAAATTGTCGTTCCAACCCGGGTACTTGGCCTCCAGCCACTCCCGTTCTTCGGGGGAAACACCGGCATCGGGATTCCACCAGACGGTTGGCCGCCAGAACCAGACGCCCAAGTGGTCCGCATGATGGACCCAGTTGAGTTCATCCAGGAAAATGTCCCAGTACCACGGGCGCTCCAGGCCGAAATCCCGGAACTGATCGATAAACTGCTTGATGATCCATTCCTCCATAAACTCCTTGAACGACATGGAGCGGTGCTCCAGCGGGGTATAATAGTCCATGGAGAACCCCGTCAACAGGGCAAAGAGTTTCCACGAACGCCAGAACATGACGTCGATCAGCCGCTGGGCCTCGTCCTTTTTCCCGTTGCGGAGCAGAATCCGAAGGGTGGGTTCTCCCTGCTGGGCATGGCGCGATTCGTCAGTCTGAATGCTGGAGATGAGCGAACCGAACTCCACATCGCCTACGTCCAGGGCATCTGCGGCCATCCCCAGGAACTGGAGGTTGGTGAATCCGGTTTCGAACGTATAGGTAAGCTGGATGGCGGTACCCAGCGCGTCGTTGGCGGTAAACATGTCATCAAACAGGTGTCGGGCGGCAATGGCTCCCCACTCATTGGTGTGATACGCTTTATGTGCCCAGTCGAGCTGCGGGTGTTTGCCCAACAACCCGTATGGGAAGTAGAGCTGAATCTGTCCGTGACGCTGTTCATCCAGAGTGCCGTAGGTAGCCATGTTCCGCCATGCAGCAGCCCGGCCGAACCGCGCCATCCTTGCCTCACCAATGGAAGCCAGGTACTCACCCAGCGCAATGGCACCGTAGTGGGCGGTAATCGCCGACTTCCAGCCGGCATCCACCTGGTCAAAGAGCTTGGATCGTGCGATGGCTGCCTTGACGGAGTACGTCGAGCTGTCCTTGTCTGACTGGTTGTACACGTATTCCCTGTACGTCACTTTGTACGGCTCATCCCACTCCCACCACGCTTCCCCCGGCACCCCGTAGTCGCAAACCTGCTCCTCGGGAAAAACCTCCTTTTCGGAGACATAACGCAACCGCCAGTTCATATCCCGAGTAAGGTCATAATAGGCACTCCGATCAAGTTTCGGCATAAAACTCCCCTCCGTAAGATGATGATTTTTATCTCAAAACTCCAAAAATTAATTTTTAACTTTCATTTCATTTAATTCATAAAAAACCATAAATTCAGAATTATTATCAGAGACCTTTATACTTTTGAAGACCCCACAAGCTGGAAATCTATGCGGGGTCTCTCATTCTCAAGCTCTCCCCAACCATCGATCAGGTCGTGACGCCAGTGAAACCTTCGATCCATTCTTGACGGTGATTGAAGTAAAAGATGCCCCGTGCCAACTGGTCCACTGTCCATTTCACAACCGGCATGTCGGGATACGCGATATATCCCCCTGTAAAGACTTCATTGCGGTTCCCTGCGGGATCAAAGTAGTAGATGGTTTGACCGCGGGTAATGCCGTGGCGTTCGATCCCAACATCAACCGGTACATCGTTTTTTGAAAACACATCGCCGGCTTTACGCAAATCATTAAATTCATCCAGCCAGAAGGCAAAGTGATGAAGCCCTTCGTCTTTTCCCGGAATGATTGCAATATCATGTGGGGTATAGCTCCGGAAAAGCCAGGCAGCAATAGGCGTTTCTGATTTCTCGTTCTCAACCACTTTCTCACTCATGTGGAAGTTAAGCGCTTTCATCAAAAAATCGATGGTTTCATGCGGTTTTTCCGCCGAGATCAACAGGTGATCGATCCGCGGAGCGCCTACTCCCAACAGCCCATCCGGCCACGGTGCCGGGTTGACCTGTGGCAGCGCTTTGCCCTCATACTCCATATCAACGAATAACTCCATCGTGTGTCCCGAAGGCAGCTTGAACTGTACACCTTCTCCCACTTTGAAGTTCTCATTTTTTGAAACACGTTTGATCGAAGCTCCGTAATGTTGAAGATTTTTCTCCAGTTTATCCAAATCCTCGAATGTGTGAACCTTGAAAGCCATCTTTTCCAAACCCGCACGATCCGACTTGCGTAACACGATCGAATGGTGGTCGTATTCATCCCACCCTTTCAAATAGACCGCATCTTCAGTACGGGCCGTTTCCTGCAAACCCATAATTTCAACGTAATGTTTGCGAGCCCCCTCCAAATCCGTTACACGAACTTGCACAAACCCCAAACGCATGATTCCTTCACCCATATTGAATCCTCCCTTCTAAAATATGCCTTGCATCCTATCAGTCCGAAGATATCGGGCCAGCGGGTCATCCCGCTCCGGGATTCGGATCGTAAGATCTGAACCGGGGTACGACTTGCAAGCCAGAATATACCCCTCTGAACGTTCCTCATTGGAAAGCGCAGTTTGGGAATAGGTTTCATTATGGTCGACATATCCGGCCAATAACTTCATCTTGCAAGCACCACAACCACCACGTCGACAACCGTAAAACGCAGGGCGTCCGCCTCGACCATAAAACTGTCCCATCAGCGCCTGTAAAACCGTCTCACTCGCCTGTCCGCTTACCTCCACTTCATGTGGTTCAATGTGGATCAAGATACTCTTGTTCATTTGAATGGCCTGCCCTTTCCGGATAGTCGAAAATCCGCCGCGTATGCAAAGGCTTGCATTTAGTTCTTGACTACTTCCAATGCAGCCCGGCAGATTTCCTCATCCTGCTCCTCCGATGCACCACTGACGCCTATCGCACCGATCACCTCCCCTTCGACCTTGATGGGAAAACCACCGCCAAAGATCGCAAGATCAGGCGTATGGGGAATCCCATGCAATAGTCGCGGATTCTCCTTGATAAGGTCATACCAATCCCCCGTTGGAATGCGAAAAGCGGCGGCGCTGTACGCTTTACGCTGGGCAATGCCTATGGACAGCAATGGAGCCCCGTCCATACGTCGGAACGATTTAAGATTCCCTGCCTCATCCATGATCGCAATATTTACGGAGACACCAAGCTCTCGCGCTTTAGTAACCGCTTGATCCAACATAGCCTCTGCAAGTTCCAATGTTATGCTTTTAACTACACGAAACTGTTCCATAGCTACCCTCCTTGCAGAAACGGACTGTTACTTTACTTAGGCCTTTTCTGAAAATGAATATTGACATCTTCAGGTGAAATCAGGTCATCCACCTTCCAACCGTCAAGGTCATACTCGCCCATCATACTCTCTGCAATTCCTACGAAACTATCGATATCTCCCATAGCCTGCGCCGTAAATAAAGTTTCAATTCGGATGTTTTCATAGTTACCCGCATAGTTTCGTTCATAGAGTTCATGCCGTCCGCCAAACTCGCTTCCTACAGCGTCCCAAAGCGCTTTCATGACTTTCATCTTCGCTTCCGCGTCATAGCCGTTCGACCCACGTAAATACTTGTCCAGATACGGGCGGATTTCGGGCGTCTTGAAGTCAACGGCGTTGGAGTTCATGTAGATTAAGGCGCTGGCAACGTCCGTCTCAATGATCTCTTTAATCCGCGGGTAAGCCAACGGAGCAAAAACGCGATAGGCTAAGCCATGGCGGACATCAGGGTTGACATATTCGCCCACCCAGGGAACCGGGGCGTGTGTCATAGCTTCAGAGATTGCATTGAACAGATTACGCCAGGCAATGACCTCGCCTAAGCGCGACTGAACACCTCGGAAGTCTTTCGATCCTGTCGACTCCAGTGCTTTGATGAGCAATCCGGCAATAAACTCGAGTTTTACCACAAAACGGTTGCAACCATGGAACGTAAACCGCGGGATAAATCCAGAAAGCGGGAAAAAGTTGTTCACTTTATCCAGATCACGGTAGACCAAGACATTCTCCCACGGAACGAAAACATTGTCGAAGACCAAAACCGCGTCGTTCTCATCAAGGCGGCTCGACAATGGGTAATCAAACGGACTTCCCATGACTGCAGCGTTATATTCGTACGAAGGCCGGCAGATCAACTTGACCCCAGGAGCATCCATAGGGATAATAAGAATCAATGCGAATTCTTCTTTCTGAATTGGCAATGGTCCGTAATGAGCCATAAAGTTCGCGTGAGTCAAAGCGGATCCTGTGGCTACAACTTTGGCACCGCTTACAAAGATTCCGCCATCCGTTTCTTTTGTAACATGCATGAATACATCACTTACTTCATGCGGGGGCTTGTTCCGATCCACGGGCGGATTCACGATAGCATGGTTCAAGAAAAGCACTTGCTCTTGGGCACGCTGATACCATCTCATTGCATTTTCATGAAACGGCTTGTAAAATTCTGAATTGGCACCCAGCGTCGCGATAAAGCTGGCTTTATAGTCCGGGCTGCGCCCCATCCAACCATAAGCAATCCGTTGCCATGCCTTAATTGCATCGCGAGAAGCAATCAAATCCTGAGCACTTTTGGGTGCTTTAAAAAATGGATGCGTTTTTCCTCCGTTCCCTGTGTCAGTATCTGTAAGAAGAACATCCTGTTGATTGGGATCGTGGAGAGCATCGTACATACGAGCGATCATTCGGGCTGAGTTGCGGAAGGCTGGATGAATGGTCACATCTTTCACCCGTTCGCCATAGATCCAGATTTCCCGCCCATCCCTCAAGCTGTCTAAATACTCTTCACCAGTCATCGGTCGATTCATCGTTTTACTCAATGCCATAAAACATCCTCCTGTTCCCTATGTTTTGTAATTCAACACAACGCACAAAATAGTTGAAAGATTCTGAACCAACAAACAACGCGTCCCGGAAGCTATGGCTTACATAAAACCACCTCCAACAGGAGTTCGAACCATTTTCCGATAATACATGAAAGATTCAGCAACTCTTATAAACCTTGTGTCTAATTGCGAGAATCCACAATATGATTCCTTGGTTCCACTTCCTCAGCAGAACTCTGACTGCCGGAAAGCGACCGTCCGTTTATTTTACTGGCAGGTTCCCCCGCAATTCCCCAATGATCCGGCTCTAGTTCAACAATAAAAACTCGAATCGACTGACGTTCAACGCCGAGAGTGGTAGCTGTTTGTTCCGTTAGTTGACGCAACAATTGGTGTTTTAACTCCGTGCTACGACCCCGCAACATATGAACTCGAACAATAATCATAACTCCCACCTACTTTGTGAATGATTTTTACTGGTGGGCCAATTCGTAAGCCACCCGGATAATTTGATCTTCTTGACCTCCCACAGCCTTACGCCTTCCAAGTTCAATCAGAATATCCCTGGACTCAACACCGAACTTTTCAGCGGCCCGCCGGGCATGGAGCAAGAATGTTGAGTACACTCCCGCATACCCTATCACCAGTGCATCCCGATCGATTACAATGGGACGAGGCAAAAGCGGTTTTACCACCTCTTCAGCAGCATCCATAGCTGCATAAAGATCTACTCCGGTCTCAACCCCCATTCGATCCAATACCGCAACAAGCACCTCAAGTTGTGTATTGCCCGCGCCTGCACCCAGACTGCAAAGAGAACCGTCCAGCCAACTAGCTCCTTCCTCCATAGCTACAAGGGTATTCGCCACCCCTAAGCCAAGGTTGTTATGACCGTGAAACCCCACCTCACAGGTTAAAGATTCACGGAGTGCCCGAACTCGATCACGAACCTGATCAGGCAACAATGCACCGGCAGAATCCACCACATACACAACATCAGCACCTGCATCCTCCAAGATCCGTGCCTGTTTCACCAGATCGGAAGACGTTATCATATGGGACATCATGAGAAAACCACAAACGGTCATTCCCAGTTCTTTTCCCATGGCAATGTGTTGAGGAGCAATATCCGCCTCAGTGCAGTGAGTTGCCACTCGGACAACCGATGCTCCAACTTCACGAGCACGTCTCAATTCTTCTTGAGTGCCAACTCCCGGCAACAGGAGGACGGAAACACTGGATTCACCAGCTTTCTCAACGGCCGTTCGGATCCAGTTCAACTCCGGCTCTTTCGAAAATCCAAACTGCAGCGAGGAGCCGCCCAGTCCGTCACCATGGGTTACCTCAAACACCGGGACTTTGGCATTCGCGAGAGCAGCTGCCACTTCACCCACCTGTTCTGAGGTGAACTGATGACGTACAGCGTGGCTGCCATCACGAAGCGAGACATCTACAAGTGTGATTTTGCGATTTGTTGTCATACTGTTTTTCCACTCCTTATCAGGAAACCGTTACACGCTCTTTGCCAAGTTTCTCCGCAACCCGTACTGCCGCAGAGGTTATGATATCGAGATTGCCTGCATACTTGGGCAGGTAATCGCCAGCTCCCTCAACTTCGACCATGATGGTAACCATGATTCCTTCCCCCGTGGGAGAATGTTCAACAAGCGGCGGAACTTTTAATTTGTATCCCGGAACATATTTTTGAACTTCTGCTACCATCTCATTGACCGAATTCACAATGGTTGCCTCCACCCCCTTCAGGACATTCACGTAGATGGTGTTCGTCATCATGATAGGAGGCTCCGCCGGATTGAGAATAATCAATGCTTTTCCGCGTTTAGCACCGCCAACCTGCTCGAGAGACCGGGCCGTTGCCCGAGTAAATTCATCAATATTTGCCCGCGTTCCGGGACCTGCACTTCTCGAAGATACGGTTGCCACTATCTCGGCGTAATTCACTTCTGCCACCCTACTGACAGCGTAAACCATAGGTACTGTAGCCTGTGCACCGCAAGTAATCAGACTGATGTTATCCAGAGGAAGATCGGCGTTGAGATTGACAACAGGCACAACCGGATCCCCTACTGAAGCTGGAGTAAGATCAATAGCAATCTTGCCTGCCTCTTTAAGTAGAGGAGCGTGAGTTAAATGTGCCTTGGCTGAAGTGGCATCAAAGACAATCTGAATCTCTTTATCGGCCAAAATGGCATCGATCGATTCGGTACTGGTTGGAATCCCCATTGACCGTGCCCTCGACAGACCTTCTGAATCAGGATCAACACCCGCCATTAGGGACAGTTCCAACGATGAACTTCGAAGTATTTTGTACATTAGGTCAGTTCCGATATTTCCGGATCCAATAATCCCCACTTTTACCATTACCGTTCACTCACCTTTGTTCTTGTATGGAAGGAAACTGCAACATGATTGCGTCAAGACCGGCAATCTGCAAACACACGTTTTGGCCTGGTTGTACGGATACAGCACCGGCCAACGCACCTGAAAGGACAATGTCCCCTGCTTCAATTCCTTCTCCCATCTCACCAAGTTTATTTGCCAACCAAGATACACATACAGCTGGATGCCCAAGGGCCGCTGCCCCGGCACCTACCGACTGAATGCGTCCGTCAACATAAAGCACCATTCCCGCAAGCGCCAAATCCAGATCCTGCCAACGCGTGTGCCATGACCCAAGCGCATAAGCTCCTGAAGATGCATTGTCAGCTACTGTATCAACCAGCTTAATTTTCCAATCCCGAATACGACTGTCGACAATCTCGACTGCTGCCGCCACAGCTTCGGTGGCGTTGAAAACATCATTTATCGTTACCCCCGGACCTCGAAGCGGCTTTTTCATTAAAAAGGCAATCTCTCCCTCTACACGAGGTTGGAGCAAGCGACTCATATCTACCTCTCCGACACCACGTGTTACGGGTATGGAAAAACTGTTTAACAGCACACCATAGTCCGGCTCATCAACCCCCATCATTTGCTGCATAGCTTTGCTGGTTAAGCCGATTTTTCTACCCGTTATACGGTCTCCGGTTGCCAAACGGCGACGTACCCAGGATTGCTGGATCGCGTAGGCGTCCTCTACCGTACAAAGTCCAGACTCTTCGCTAAGTGGTTGAATAGGCACGCGTGTTTGCCAGGCCTGTTCCAAACGACTGGCAATCTCATCAATCGGTAGTGTCATGCCAGCCCCTCCTTAGCAAGTGGCAGGCTGGTGAACTTACCGGTGTAGAAAACCAAAGGCTGACCGTCCCGATAGTGGAAGTTTTGGATTTCTCCAAGATAGAGGACATGATCACCACCGTCATAAGTCTGCCATGGTTTACACTCGAACCAAGCCAGGATATTGTCCAATCTGGGCGAATCCTCTCCATCCTGCCACTTTATATCAACTCCTTCCTTCGGGCGACCGGCAAAATGCATTGCAAGATCCTCCTGTCCGACCGAAAGAATGTTCACCACAAAGGGTTTCCCTTCGAGTTTATTGCAAGCCTTGGCCTGCCGATCAATCGAAACCAATAACAACGGCGGATCCAATGATACTGAAGTGAACGAGTTCACCGTTATCCCATATCGTTCTCCCTCTGCAGCGTACGTCACCACGGTGACACCGGTCGCAAAACGACCAAAGCAGTATCGCAATTCCCGTTTATCCATATTAAGTCCCCCAGTATGGTCAAAATCTTGTTAGATAGCAACGCAGATATTTACCAGCTCAGTGTAGAATTCCATGCTATAGTGGCCGCCTTCCCGCCCGATTCCACTATATTTCATGCCACCAAAGGGGACCCGCAGATCGCGAACAAAGAAATCATTTACCCATACCGTACCGACTTTCATGGCTGCGGCCACTCGGTGGGCCCTGCTGACATCGCGTGTCTGCACCACTCCACTCAACCCGTAACGGGTTCCATTGGCCCATTCGATGACTTCTTCTTCGGTCTCAAAGGGTGTAACCGTCACCACAGGACCAAAAACTTCGTCCAGACAAATCTTGTCTTGAAATCCGGCAGCTATGACTGTTGGCATCATGTAATTTCCCTTACTCAGAGAACCCGGGAGTATCAGTTGTTCCCCGCCAACAAGTACCTCGTTGCCATCTTGTTTCGCGGCTTGAACAAAACCCAGTACCCGGTCAAGATGTTCAGGCGCAATCAAAGCACCCATTTCGGTCTTTGGATCCATTGGATCATCAACTTTTATCTTCTTCGTCAGTTCAATAAACTCAGACACAAATCGATCATAGATGGATTTTTGGACGAAGATACGCGAACCCGCCAAACAAAATTCCCCTTGATTAAAGAAAGCCGCCTTTTTCGCAATCTCCAACGCACGCGCAATATCCGCATCCTCAAAAATAATATTGGCTCCCTTGCCACCCAACTCAAACGAATATCGCTTAAGAGTAGCCGCTCCGGCACGCATGATCGTTTGTCCGGTAGTGGTTTCCCCGGTAAAAGAGACAAGAGCAACATCAGGATGTGTTGTAAGAAATTCACCGGCACTGTTAGGTCCGTGACCGTGCACCACATTGAAGACACCGGGCGGAAGGTCCGCTTCTTGCGCAATTTGAGCCAGCTTCCAGGCTCCAAGAGGAGTCCATTCTGCAGGTTTCAACACGACCGTATTCCCAAAAGCCAGTGCAGGACCAATTTTCCAGGTTTCGAGCAAAAGGGGAACATTCCAGGGGGTAATGAGGGCCGCAACGCCAACAGGTTGACGGAGCACATAGTTAATGTAACCGTTTTCCATCGGGTAACTTTCTGATCCTATCATGGTGACAAAATCAGCAAAAAAGCTAATATTGGCGGCCACACGCTCAAGATAGTGACGACTGTTCTCGGAAATTGGACGGCCCACATCGAGAGTCTCAATCCGGGCGAGTTCGTCGGAGTGCTTACGAATTAAATCGGCAAACCGATTCAAAATTTGTCTTCTTTCCGATGGCTTCGTACGAGACCACTTTTCAAACGCTTGTTTCGCCGCTTCGACTGCCGCGTTTACTTCCGCCTGTCCTCCGTCAGGAGCCGTTCCGAGCACTTCACCTGTTGCAGGATAATACACTTCGAACCGATCACCACCGTTTACGAATTTTCCATTAATAAAATGTTGAACTTCATATTGCACAATCGGTTCCTCCTCGTGATCAATTTCATCAGATTATTGGTGCTACCAACTTCGATCCGGCCGGCCCCTCAACCGACAACATTCTTGCTTCTCCAATAAGTACGGCAGAACAGGGAGCTCCAAGCAAAATCATGTCCCCCTCCCGAATCCATCGTCCAATTCGCCGGATTTGCTCAGCGGCCCATGTGATCAAAGTAATAGGGTCTCCCAGTTCCGTTAACGAACCCTCAACCCATTTCCCTGCATCCAAGGAAAGTCGTAACTGCCCTTCCTGCCGCCAAAGCACTTCCGGGGGTAGTGGACGTCCACTCAGAACAATTGCACCACCCGAAGCATTATCGGCTACGACATCAGAAGCCGTAAAACGATATTCGGAATAGATGCTGTCTAACACATCAACGACCAGTTGTACATAGGCAATGCATGAAAGCAGATCGCTGGTACGCGCATCCTCCGGAGGTTTGCGACCAAACACGACTGCCAGTTCCGGCTCCACACGGGGCTGGATGAAACGACTCCGTACAATCGGTTCGCCTGGTTGGACGAGCATCGAACGGTGTAAATGACCTATGATTGGTTCCGATACACCCATTTGTTTCTGCTTGGCCGGGCTGATGAGTCCAAGTTTGTATCCAATAATGGAGTCCCCCTCCGCCTCCCTGCTACTCGCCAACTCACTCTGTATCTGATATGCGTCCTCGAGCGACAGAGGTTGTTCATTCTCAAAAGATCCCCGATCCCTCAACTGTCTGCGGCACTGAAGGATCGCTGTCGCTACAGCGCTTTTATCCATCCTTCGAAACCTCCTGATTTTAAATTCTGAGCGCTCCCGTTATGATTAATCGCCTGGTTCCTCTAATCTACCGGATGAACCGTCAAACAAGTTTTCTTCAGAAATCTCATGTAAAACAATTCGTATTTGTTCCGTTCTTGAATTCACTACCTGTTTCATAACACCAGCCAAAACCTCAACCAAATTCTGTTTCTGTTCCCTTGACAACTTCTTGTCCTGCAAGATCACTTCGATAAATGGCATGACTCTCTCTCCATTCTTATATCATATATGATATATTGTTTATACAATTTTTATTATTCTAGACATTCTAACTGATGTCATTCCTGATAATCAGCTAAAATTACCGATTATCCCGTATTAACTGCCGGTATATTGCTTTTTCGTTCTATTTCCCAACATTTCACCTTTTTAACAGAATCGTCTGAACCTGAAATAGAAAAACAAGTCTTAAACAAAACGTGAAATGCGTCTTTCTGGTTGCATTCAAATGTTTTCGTTATGATTGAACAAATAATTTTTGATTCAAAAAACAAAAAGCAGCTCTGCTATGAGCCGCCTTTGAAACAAGAACCTCTTTTTTTCCGGAGAAACCAATTGCGTCCCTGAAATACGAGAGTGAAAATGAGTTGAAATACGGCTAAAGCTGACATACCGAAAGATTAACGAATGCCGGCCTTACGAAGCAAATGGCCGATTTGTAAGGTTGAGAAAATCACTGAAAAACGTTCTTCGTACTTTTCGGACAGAGAGTTGTGGTGTACCATAAAGTTACACACCTTTCTGTTTGGAATGGTAAGCTGGACACTTCCACTGTACCAAACGAGAAGGGTGTTTTTTGCTGTCAAGCAGGCAAATAATTAGCTGAAAATCCCTGTAACATTAAGGGTGAAACAAGTTTTTGGAGATGCGAAAGTTGAGTAGTTAATATCACAATTATTTCTTCTTTCGGTAAAAAATCTTCCCTTCGTTAAGGTACTTCCAAAAGATGTTATCTGGAACTCGGTAAGTATCCCCAAACTTCAGGTCTGGGATCTCTCCGGCCACCTTCACAACGAGCCATAATTTGACCAACTCTTTCATGAACATCCTCCTTTCGGTTGATGGTATATCTTATTTAGCAAGCCACAAAAGGATGACTTATAAAACAATTTTTTGTTTCTGAAAATAAAAAGAGCGCTATTCACGCTCCCAAATATCATGTATGCTCATGCCTAAGGCTTCGGCAATACGAAAAGCTACATCTAAAGTTGGAATGGTTTTCCCATTTATGATTCGGCTCAATGTGGCGTTTTGAATACCCGCCTTTTCAGCTAACCACTTTGATTTTAAACCCTTCTCCGCAAGAATAACCTTCAATCGACACTTCACATCCCCCACCTCACCCCAGGCCAACTCCTATTTTTCCTTGATTCTAAAAAAGATGCCGTTGGATTTTGCTACAATTTCATTTTGATCATCAAAAATATGGCATTCAGCATGCATCAGATTCTTTCCGATTTTAAACGTATGAGCATCCGCTACCAAAACGGTTCCTTGGGCAGGTTTTAGAAAGGAGGTTTTAAGGTCAACCGTAACTGCCGTTTGAATGCCGTTCTCATCTGGCTGCAGAATATTACTCATCGCAACGTCAGCTAACGAAGAAATAATGCCTCCATGCACATACCCTAAGCTATTGATAAACAAAGGTTTTAAAGGCAAACGAATTTTCACTCGGTTGTCACTAACTCGTTCGTATTGCAGTCCCAAGAATTCGTCAAATGGTTGTTTAATAAACATAACTTCTCCACCTCACCCGCTTACTTCTTGATGGGCCTTGTCGAATCCTTTGGCGAAATATGGCGAAAATTGTAGCCGTTCACAATTTAATGTGCATAAAGTGTGAATAAAACAAAAACCTCCCACCTCGAAGGGTAGGAGGTCATCTTTTTCCAACTTCCGATATTTACTAAATGAAAAATCGTCTTCTGAAGAAAAACGGTGTCAATGCCAATAAAAAGAAGAAAGGAAAGAAAAATCGTCTAAACCCAAATTGTACAGTTTCCACTTTATTTTCTTCAGGTCGATCCGCTGTGATTGTTTTTAACTTCTCAAAATCCCCTCCAGCTAGCACCCCTCTTTCAGGGACATCCAGCCAAATTCCGTCTGGTCTTACTCCCCGAACGATACCGTAGTATTTACTGCCATCAATACAATGTGCACATACTGACCGACCAACAAATTGTTTCGCATAATGATAGGAAACCGCCATTGTATCCCCCCTCCTTTTGCTTAAATTCACTATTATCCTATGGATGTTCCAACGTCCCATCTTTCCGCTTGTGCTGATATTTAAAGAAATCCGGAAAAATAGACAAATACTGATCATAGTGCTTTTTATGAAGGATGATTAAAAAGACGCCTCAGCAGAGAGGCGTCTTTTTAAGGAAGGCTTGAATAATACACCCGTCAGGCAGTGGTGTTCCTTCTTCCTTACTGAGATTATATGAAACAATATGCGACCGAGCTTTCCGCTTTTGAGGATTTTTCTAGAAACCTATTCACAATAGACTGATAACTTACGGCACTTGTCAGTTGCGACAATTTGCTAACCTGAATTAACTGTAAATGTATCAAGCGACAAGGAGGGAAGCTATGATGGATGGAGTATTTGGGGGTTTTACTCGTTGGGCAGTAGTATTCCTGATTATCTTCGTACTGTTTATTCTGCTCGTTCCTGGAACCTATTAATCGCTAGTGAAAAGGAAGGACCGGAGAAAATGCCGGTCCTCGTTAGCTTTGAAATGGAAAGATGTTGACTTAGAAAACGGGAAAATCAATGTGGTCAGCACTCTTGTCTACGATGATGAGGGATTCCGGTTTAACGAACCAAAGTCCAACAGTTCAAAACGACAGGTTGCAATTGACAAATCTGACTGTGACGAGCTGCGAAAATACAAGTCCAGGCAAAAAAAACTTAAACTGGCACTAGGTTCAAGCTATGAGGATCACGGGCTTGTATTTTGTCGCGAGGATGGCAGGCCAATTCATCCACGCCAACTTGCTATGTATACAACCGGATCGCCAAAAATGCCGGGGTTCCACAAATCCGTATACATGATCTACGGCACACTCATGCAACCTTGCTATTGAAGTTGGGGTAAACCCGAAGGTGGTCAGCGAAAGATTGGGCCACTCATCCGTACAAATGACTTTGGATATTTACTCCCACGTTCTCCCGGACATGCAGGAGTCAGCGGCCCAAAAATTCAGTGATGCGCTGAAATATTCGCCGGAAGTAATTGTGGTCAAAATTGTGGACAGACACATTTTTTCAATCCGAAAAATCCTGTTATTTCAAGGTTAGTAAGGTTACGCACTCCACATGGGCGGTTTGCGGAAACATATCGACAGGTTGGATATTCTGGATTTCGTACTTTTCCAAAAGGATATTGCAATCCTTTGCAAGGGTTGAAGGGTTGCATGAAACATACACAATCCGTTTCGGCTTCGCTGTGAGCATGGCTCTTAGCAACTCCTCATCGCACCCGGTTCTCGGCGGATCGACCACCACCACGTCGGGACGGAACCCTTTTTTCACACGTTCAACAAGGAGCCTCTCCACTTTCCCGACCTCAAAACGGGCGTTGCGAATTCCGGATCGAACCGCATTCTCGCGCGCATCTGCAATTGCCTCCGGAATCACGTCGATCCCTAATACTTCCTTCGCTTTTGGTGCCAGCCACAACCCGATTGTACCCACGCCGCAATAAGCGTCGACAACCGTTTCCTCGCCTGTCAGAGCAGCCGCCTCGGCAACCAGGTTATACAGTTTTGTCGTCTGTTCCGGGTTTAATTGAAAAAAAGCCCGGGAAGACAGAGTAAACCTGACCTCGCCAAGACGTTCTTCAATCTTTTCCTTGCCCCAGAGAGGAACCGTTTTCTCCCCAAACACCAGGGATGTCCTGGCCGGATTGATATTTTGCATGATGCTGGTCAGATAAGGCAACCGTTCCCGCAAGCGCTGAATCAATTCTTTTTTCCTTGGAAGTTCCTCCGTTCGTGTAACCAGCGTAAGTTGCACTTCCCCTGTTTCAAACCCGATTCGGGGAACAATTGTGCGAACAGACCCCGTATGTTTTTTCTCGTTATAAATGGGAATCCCCAGTTCTTGCAGAAGATCCCGAACCGTCCGGACGATCTCGTTTGTGGTCGGGTGTTGGATGGGACAGGCAGAGACGTCGACCAGTTTGTGTGTGCCGGGAGAATAGAGACCTGCCACCACTTCACCGCCGACAACTGCCACCGGCAACTGGGCTTTGTTTCTGTACTCCCAGGGGTGGTTCATTCCGACTGTCGGTTGAATTGGCCAATGGCTTTGCCCTGTGTATCTGGCAAACGATTCCCGAACCAGCTCCCGCTTCCATTCCAACTGCGACTGGTATTCCAGATGCTGCAATGTACAACCTCCACATTGTTCATACACCGGACAGGGAGGGTTGATTCGTTGCTTTGCTTTTTTTATAATGCGAAGCAGTTTGGCCCTTGCAAAATTGGGCTCCACCTGAGTGATTCTGGCAGCGACTTTCTCACCGGGCAACGCCCCATCTACAAACACAACCTGCCGTTCCACATAGCCGATACCTTCACCGTTGATACCCAGCCGGTTGACATCCATCGTGACAACTTCTCCCGGCTTCAGACGTATGGAAGTTTTAACTGACCTTTGTTGAGCGCTTTTATTGCGAACTGGTTGCTGTCCCACTTTGAAGTCCGTCCTTTCTGTATCTCCCTTATTATACCAATCATGCCTGGATTCGTATCACTAAAAAAAGACCCGGTTGAACCGGGCCCTACGCACACAAAACTTTCTTGATCATTGTGATATCCAGACTGTGATTTTGTACAATAGCCTTTATTTGATCAAGTGTTTCGGTGTTGGAAGCTATCATTTTTTGATGTGAATGAAGCTGTCTTTCAATTTCGTACATTCTGGCTTCAATCTTGTCGATTCTGGCTTCAATCTTGTCGATTCTGGTCTCGATCTTGTCCAACCGTTCATACACCTGTGCAAAACCACCCCTCATCTCGGACAGGATGGTTGAAAGCATTTCTTCCATTTTGTCAAGTCTCCTCTCAGTGCATGATAAAAGACGTTTGTTCCGCTCGATAGTGTGAATCCATTATAGCATTCCAACCATCCAAGCACTATAGGATTCTTATGGGGGAGGAAAACCGCAGTGTGCCCGCAAGGGGCAAGGCGGACACACTACGGAGTCTGGGGGAGCTCTGTTACGGAGCGAAAAGTGAAGGGAAAGGAGCGATCGATAAAGGGGATCCGCACGAAGGCGGTTATTTGCGACTCGATCGCGGGGGAGTGAAGTATTATTCGGCCTCCCTGAAGAGTGGCCGGTACTTCGTTGCGCCCATAAATCTTAAAAGTATCGATTTTCAACTGCTGCAAGGAACTGCCAGATGGAGCTTGGAGTGTGGTTTCATCCAGATTCAACTGTCTGGCAAGCATCAATTCAAAAGTTTTTCTGGCTTCTGTTTCCACCAGAGCAACGGAAGCGGTGTTGGCCAGATTTTCAAGATGGAGGCTTGGGTAACACGCCCAGTTGCTCATATCCAGTTTGGTCTGGATATTTTCCTGAAGCACTCCCAACCAATACCAGGATATGCCGTAAACAGCCAACGACAGTGACAGCAATGCGATCACGGCATACATAGCGGGAACCGCATAGGCACCCCGCTCGTCCTTGATAAGCCGGAGCATGTTCTTTCACCTCGGGTTTTTCAAGCTGATGGAATTGCGGATCCCGCCCAACGGAACTTCAATTTCAAAAGGCGAGATACTTGTCCCAAAAAATCGGTAGGGGTATTGCAGACGCAATTGGATATCACCCCGAAAGGCAACAGGTGCCGGAGTGCCGGTGATTTGCGTTCGTTCCAACCCCCGGGCAACCAAATCTTCCGCAAGGCGGTTTTGGATATCGACAGTCAATCCTCCAGCCATCTCCATCATCAGGATGCCTCGCCGGGCAACTTCAGAAAGCGCCTGCTGGGTCAGAAACATCTGATAGCCTAGAAACAGGGTCCAAACCACCAATACCGTTACCAACAAACTGTAGAGCAGCGCCAGTATATCCATACTGCCGCGCTCATCCTGCAGAATGCGGCAAGAGACTCCTTTTGGACGGGCCCCCCTGCTCATTGAAGGTTGGTCAACCGGCCTACCTGTGTGGTAATTTCGGTCACCATATTCCCCCCCGCAGTTTGCAATGTGGGCCAGGCGGCAATGGCTACTACCGCAATCAACGCGATCCCGAATACACTTACAGCCAACCATTTAATAACTTCCATGGAATTCTCTCCTCTTATAGATAATTTGTTTTTAAAAAGGCAAACCGCTGAT
Organism: Effusibacillus lacus; assembly: GCF_002335525.1. Lineage (NCBI taxonomy): Bacteria > Bacillati > Bacillota > Bacilli > Caryophanales > Alicyclobacillaceae > Effusibacillus > Effusibacillus lacus. The sequence goes on along the minus strand of NZ_BDUF01000086.1, from coordinate 130,290 downwards.
TTGTTCCCTCAACTTGACAAGACCATAGAACCCCCCTTGCAGAATCAGAATCGAAGCCGCCGCCAAAGTCCCCAAAAACACCATCATGTTGCGTTTCTCCGTTTGCTTTTGAACCCTGTCCTTCAGCATCCCCGTCATTTGCAAATCCAGCTCTTTCAACCCGTCAATCGCTCGATCCGTGTCCATTCCCTGAATGACTGTCACGCAAAAAAGTTCCACCGCTTTATGTCCGCATCTCCGTCTGAACTCTTCCAGCGCGGTGCGCAGATCCCCTTTTGTTGATTTTGCGTAATCATTTACAATACGAATCTCTTCCTTCAGAACACCAACCAATTCTTTTTCGACATATTGGAAAGCTTCTATATAGGTGGATCCGCGAACCAGTTCCCGCCGAATGCAAAGGGACAGAAAAGGCGTTTCCCTTACTATGCTGTCTGCCCGTTTGGACCTAGAACTGATTATCGCCACAAACGGCACACCCGCCAGCATCAAGGCCACTGTAACTCCGACAAAAGACAATGCAGGCTTCTCCAGTTTGAATGACGCAATACAAGTGGCAAGAGCGGCTGCCATAGCCATTGCAAAGACCATGAGACAAACGCCCAGAAACCGGTCGACCCGGCCCAGATTGTCAGTCCCGCTCCAGATCAGGAGATGTCTGATCTTTGCCTGGCTTTTCTCGGACAGAAGTGACATGCAGCGTCTGCCCAGCCCCGTAATCCAACGGGAATCCCGGCCTCCTGCAGCATATCTTTTCCCTCCGCGGACCGCCTTTAATTCCTTCCACTTGGTCAATTTGCCGACGTACGAGAGGATGCTGTAAAGAAGCGCAACTCCCCCGAAGATCAGCAGATACACAGCAGCCAGTTTCATGCCCAATCATCCCCCAATCGGATCAACCGGAAGGCAAGGAACAGGATGCCAAAATAACCAGTCATGGAAACCCCGACAATCAACCTGCCCAGCACAGTTTCCCGAAACAGCTTGACTCCTGCCGGATCTGCAATCGCCAGCACAACTACCAGCAAGAGGTTGAGCGATATGACCCCGTAAAGAGCATAAATGCTTCCCGCCGTCGCCACCTTTCTCATTTCAGACAGACGAAAACGGTCCCTTGCCTGTTCCGCCAAGCGATCCAGATCCCGCAAGAAAGAGCCGCCGCCGTAATGTTCCTGCACAATCGCATCAAGCAGATGCCAAACAACCGGATTGCGGAAAAACTGTTTCGTTTTCTCCGCTTCTGCCTGCAGATCCGCCCCCCGTTCCCACCTCTGCATCAAGATTGCAAACGGGTTCCTAAGGGCCGGCATAGAAGCATGATTGACAGCGTATTGCAGGGCAAACCGTTCATTTCCGTTGGTTGCGGTAAAGGCGTTGCGAATCAGGATAATAAAATGCGGCAGTTCAAGATCCAGTTTCCGGCTTTGATCGACACTCCGGCTCCAGACAGTTTGCAGCACAATGCCAACCAGGATGCCGCCTGTAAGGCCGCCAAGAATCCAGTGTCCCAATAATTTGGAACCTATTATGGCTGCCCCTGCGGCTGCAAACAGAACTGTAAAGCAGAATGTCTCCGCCCGCAGGGGAATCCTTGCAGAATAATAGTAGGCAAGAAACCTGTTGGAACGGCGGTCAACGATACCTTGACGTTCAACCTGCCGACGGATCCAATCCATTGCCAAATAGAAACCAAGACTTGCAAGACACCATAGAATCAACAGTCTCCCGCTCATGCTTTCAATTCCCCCAGGAAACTCGGGATTTCCACACCATGCCACTTGCACCTGTCAAAAAACCTTTGGCTCGGGCGGTAGAGATTCCAGCTCCCTTGAATGCTGTCCTTTGTTTCCTCTTCGACCGAGAACACACAAACAGGATGGAGGATTTCTTTCTTCTGACGGGAATCCCATCCCAACACTTCGTAAAGATCCAGCACTTTCCGCTTTCGCATGTATACAAACAAATGAATTCTTTCGGCAAACAGTTCCCGCAATTCGGTCAGGGAATAACGGGATCGGGCTTCCATTGCCAAATCCGCGTACCTCTTGACCGCATCCTGGCAATTATTGGCATGCATGGTGAACTGTCCACCGTCGTGTCCGATTCCAAACAGCTTTAGGAGTGTAAGCGCCACACCGTCCCGTATCTCCCCCACCAGAGGAATGTCTCCCGATTCACGCAACAGGTTTCGGGCCAGCATGTCCATCGTTACCGCTGCACCGCCTTCACCGGTTTCCGGACGGGTTAGGTGAGAAAGATGATTCTTTCTCCTGATGTTTAGTTCAGAGGTATCTTCGAAAGAAACCGTTTGGTAGTCCTCCGGGATCATTTCAGCAAATGCCGAGAAGAGGGTGGTCTTACCGGAACCTGCAGGGCCAATCCACCCGATGTTGTGGAGGGATTGAACATAACAATGAATCAGCTGCTGGATTCTCTTGTCGAATGCCCCCGATTGTCTTAATTCTTCCACCGAGAACTTTTCTTCCCGGTGTTTGCGGATGGTTAAAGCGGGACCGGTCAGATTGATGTCGGCAACCGATGCGTTCAACCGCAGCTTCCATGTATCGTCTGCGGCATCTGCAAACGGATGTTGAAAATTCAGTTTGCTCCCAAGCAAACTGAACCTTTGCATGATATAAGAGTGCAGTTCCCGATCCGATTCAAAAGCAACGCTTTGCACCCGTTCCCACCTCCCTTTCCGTTTGATGTGAATTCGGTCGAATCCGCGAACCGTTATGTCCGTTACAGTTGGATCAAGGATGAAAGGGTGGAGGATCCCATAGCCAATGTACGCATCACAATAGGATTCAATCAGCAGGTCACGGGGGACTCCCGGCAAGTACAGCTTATGCTCGTCGATAATCTGTGCAACCCGTTGACGCAGCAGGGCCGATTTTTCCTTTGTTCGCTCGATCCCGGCGGGGTTGTGGGCCAATTCCAGCAAAACAATCTTCACGTACTCGGAATATCGTCCATTCCCGGTAAGATCTGTTTGGTGCAAGTTCTGTTTCAATTCCCGCAAATGAACGCGGACCGATTGTCTCATCCAAGGCTCACGTCCTTTTGTGCATATTTTCGAACCACGTTTTGCAAGGTCCGGCTCAATTTTTTTGACAAGAGCCGTTTCTCCAGCACCAACGGAGACCCTTTGCATGCAGATTGCAAATATTCCTTCCTGTAGGGAATGGTAGCGATCACAGGTCGCTTCATACAGATTTCAATATCCGTTTCCGATACACTTCCTCCTTCCCCCGCCCGATTCAGGACAGGATCAAATTTATGGGGATTCATCTGATAGCTTTCCTTGAGCAAATCCATGTAGACTTTTCCATGGCCCAAAGTGGAGGGAACGGTACTAAATGGGGTAATTACATGATGGGAGGCCAAGAGGATGCTGATGCCAGCCGGACTCGTAATATCCGAATCCATATCCGCAATCACGAAGTCCGCAAGCTGCGACAGTGTTCGCAACAGGTCACGGAAAAAAACGGGGCTGTAGTCTGTCTGTTCGATAGTGTCTTCACTGCCGACCAGGACTGAGATCTTTTGGTACGGCTGTAAGATCTTCCTTAAAGCGCCTGGAGTGAGCCTTTTTTCATTCCACAGTTGCAGAGCGGCAGATAAAGTTTTCCCTTGTTCATAATAAAGTCCCAAATGTTCTGCAATATCCGGATTGCACAGATTCGCGTCCAACAGGATCACTCTGTATGTTTGCCCTGCCGTCAGGGCCAGATTTTTGGCAATTTCCGTTTTACCGACCCCGCCGCTGGGTGACCAGACAGCCACAATCTTTCCCAACAGTTCGCGCTTGCCGACCAGACTGTCGCCTATTGCTTCCAAATCGCCCTGATACACAATGAGTTCGGTTTCCGGGGACAATTCTTTGCATCTGGCAATGAGATCTTCCTGGGACAGTTCTCCTTGCAAATCTTCACCCAGCACGACTGCATGAGGTTTGATCTTGGGAAGAAAGTACAAAAGCATTGCCTGGCTTCCAATGTTCTGGCTGATCTCGAGTTCAGTGTCGGACTCGGCATTCTCCAGGAACTCAACTAAACCGCGAAACTCATTTGGATTGCCCATTGCCACCAAGACTGTTTTTTTCATTGATCCATCACCTTGGATGCCACATCTTCCGGAACCTTGGCGAAGGCTACCAGCCCTTTTTGTTCAAATTCAAGTAGTTCAGCGGCTTGTTCCGTTGTGACTTTAATCTTGACAGTCGCAGGAACGGTATCCCGGGCCTCTTTGTCACGGATGTTGTGTCCCGTACGGTTCATTACTTCGAGTATGACTGCGGTAAACAAGGGGTGTGCCTGAAATGTACTCTTATCGAAAAAAAGAATGTCTGCCAGATCCCCCTCTTTCAGGTCACCCCCTACACAGCGGCTCAAGTCGGTCTGTACAGTGAATTCTCTGTCTGCCGGCTCAAAGGTGATCACTTTCTTCGAGGTCAGATCCTGCTTTGACAGGTATTCGTTGGGAGCAATCTCATGCTTTGCAATGAGCCCCTTGATGTCTGTGCCAGCTTTGATCATCCATGCTTCTTCCCGGTTCACCTCAACGGTTTCAAACATTTCTTCCGTCAACACCTGTCCTTTGGAGATAACTGTTTTCGCCTTCAGGATGAAAGCGCCGTTCGGATTGGCTGAAGCAAATCCAATCATGACCCCGCCGGCAAGTAAAGCCAATAACGCGGTTTTCCAAAGTTGCTTTAACATTGGGTCCCCTCCAGTTTCGATACGATAGTCTACTAAATAATATACATAAATATCGTTGTATATGCAATATATTTTTTCTCACCCCTTTCTGGCGCTTTTCTTAAGCATTCGATATACTTAAGATAAGACAAAAATATGGTTCTAAAATCGTATTCCTGTAAAGAGGTCGATTGAATGGAGTATTACAATGTGGTGGAACTTGCAACGGTTTTAGGAATTACAGATGCCGCACTCCGGCAAAAGATCCGGATTGGCGAAATGCCTTCCACCCTGCGGAATGGTAAAATGGCCGTTTCGACAACAGACTTTGAAAATTATCTGGAAGCGAACCGCTGCTGGGACTTCCGCATTCCGGAATGGTCCTTGTACAGGGGTTGCAAGCGCCCGATCAAGCCGCAGTTTGTGAAGGTCCAAGGAGCTCTTGAAATTTTAAGGGAGTATGGGATCGAAATCGAGCAGAGAACGTTAAAACGATGGGTGCAAAGCGGACAAATCAAGGCTTACAATCTTGGCGGCACCTACTATATTCCAACCGAAATCCTGCGCAAAGACTTGTCATAGCTGAAATCTGGAGGGGTAAATGATGACTCCGGTTTATTGTACGATTGAGCAACTATCCGCTTTGTTCAAGGTTGATTACTCGTCGCTGCTGGGGATGCTTCATCAAGACGCGAAGAATCATCCTCAAGTCAAAAAATTTAACCGGTATGTACTGTCGGAAGTGGTGAATCTTCACAAGACCACGCCCGAACCCATGCAGATCGATCTGGACACGCCGTTCCTTACATTGTACGAGGTACGGGATCTCCTCGCCGAAAAGATTGGTCCCATGGTCTATTCAACTGTTCTAAGGAAAGCGGCAAAAGGAGAATTTCCGGCGTTGAAGTTTGGTGATACTTACCGGGTTCCCTTGCCAATTCTTATCCGCTGCATCCAGGAGCAAAGAATCTCCTATCGTTCACGCGGACACAAATGACAGACAACGACTACCACCCTTGGGGAACATCGCGCAAAAAGTAATAAATATCTTCCATTCGCTTTGATTCCCTTACACGAGTAGCCGAGTAATGGTTCCACAAGATGTCCATCATCCGTCCCTCGTCGTAGAACTCTCCGTTTCTGATGACAAGGGGCCTGGGGTGATGGCCTTCTTTTTGTAAGATGACCCCAATTGTGGCACACGGATGTGTCTGCAAGCTGCAAATGCAGGCCAAGAAATCAAGCAGTCTCTCTTCATCCAAGCTTTGTCCAAGCACCTCGGCCGATTGAAAGGATGCATACTTCCTGCCCTTTCTCCCGTGGAGAACCAACTGCAATCCGCATGATTTCCCCGCAATGAGCGTGATGGAGTTTGAACTCTCCTGGAGCAGGCAACCGAATTGCCTGTCCCAACCGGCCAACAGGTTCTTTAGTGCTTCTAACTCGTATGTAAGATTGGCTGTTTTGATCTCGACTGAATACCCCCTCACAGGTTCTTCCTGTTTCATGGTCTTACCCCCACTCCAAAGGCAAACATTGTCTATGCTCAACATCTTACATCATAATTTTTTAAATTATCAACACCTATTTTCCAGAAGTTAATTTTCATTTACCGTTATCGGATATTTTAATTTCCACGCACCAAAAAAGCCTTAAAAATACCGTCTTAGTTGTAAGGTAAACTTGACAACTCCTGTATTTTCAAGGCCTTATTGCAAGTGCTGTCCGCACAGTATTTTGTCGACAAATTACGCCAATTCGACAGCAGGCTCGACAATTTTTAACAACCGCTAGATTCGGGACACTTTTGATTTCAAGCTGCGTTTTTTCGTTTTCACCGCTTGTTTGAGTCGCTTGGGTTGACCGTTTTTGTCAAGAAAGACCCCCATCCAGATATCGTCGTCATAACCCTGTTCCGATTTAATAGCTCTCAGCTTGCGTCCTTCTTCATGGAACCCCATTTTTTGATAGAGTGCCAGCGCCGGCTTGTTGGATCCTCTGACACCCAGTTCGACCCTTTCAATCCCTTGTTCCGCCGCCCATTGAAACGCTTCCCGAATTAAGTTTTGCCCGATCCCTTGACCGCGGTGAGCCGGATCGATGCCCATCCAGATTGTTGCATTATGGCCCATCCATGGCACCATGGAACGGTCGCAGCGAATCCAACCGCAAACATTTCCGTTCGGTTTGACGGCCACCAATGTCAAATGGTTGCCGGACACGTTGTAGAAATATTGTTGATACAGTTGTTCCATGCCAAAAGGAAGTTTAGCGCCAAGCATAACCTGGCCTTCCTTGCCTACTTCGTCCATAAGTTGATACAGTTTTGGAATGTCTTGCTCTTCCCAACGACGAATCGTCACGGTTTCGCCATTTTTCAAACTGACGGTTCTCATATCCACCCTCCTCAAATAGCTCTCTCGATTCTATATGCGGAAAAGTGGGCTTTTGACACGGTTACTCATTGAGAACCTGTGTGATAAACACAGTTGTTTCCTTAGCCAGATCCACCTCTCGAACGTTGTGTTCATCCCAGTCTTTTTTAAACAGACGGACTATGGGACGGGCAGGCAGCCCGGAATGCTGCCCCACAACCACCCCTATTTGGCCGGTGTTCAGTTTCACCGAAGTTCCGTTTGGATAGATAGCAATACATTTGAGGAACGTAATCACCGTTTCCAGGTCAAACCTTTTGCCTGAAAACCCCATGAGACACTCTGTCGCTTCATGTGGGAGCAACCGCTTTCCGTTAAACCCCGAACCTGCAACCAGATTGTCAAAAAAATTGGCAACGGCAACGATTTTTGCGTAGCGATGGATATCTTCCCCCTGCAATTGCCTGGGAAACCCCGTTCCATCCACGTTCTCATGATGCTGCAGGGCCACATGCGGAATTGTGATACTGAACTCCTTGATCTTTCGCAGTCGTTTGTACCCGCGCCAGGTATGTTGGTTATAGTCGTTCAGATTTCCTTCCAGTTCTGTGTCTTCCTGCTTTTTTTCCTTCTCAGGCACATCACATTTTCCAATATCATGCAGCAGGGCACCGATGGCCAACTCCTGAAGCTGGACTTTGGGAAGTCCCAGCTTGACCCCGATAACCGCAGACAATGTGCATACTTGAAGGGCATGGATGAACATGGCGTTGTCTTTGGTCCGAATATCCGTCAGGTTCAACAACACCTTTTGATTACGGGTAATCTCGTCAATCAGATTGGAGGTGGAATCATAGATGGACTTGGAAGAAACATTTTTTCCCGTCTGAATGCATTGCACCGTCATGGAAAATGAAGATAACGCCTCTCTTCTGGTTTGTTCGGAAACAACCTCTTCCACAACGACATCCGAAAACCGTTCGTCTTGGATGTAAACTGCCGTTACCCCAAGTCTGCGAAGATTTGAAAGCATGCCGATTGTCAGCTGCACCCCTGCATTGAGCAAAGCCATGCCGTCGCTTGTATAGATGCTTCTGGCGAGAACATTTCCCGGTTCGACTGAATCGATTGGCACGTATCTCATGGTTTGAAAACTCCCTCCCAATACATAGGCATTAATCTATTTCGTCAACGTTCGACAGGTGTCCTCTTCCAGCAGAATTTTGTCGATAAAAAATTGCAGTTTTATGAAACCGCAGGAGGGGCTTTAAAATTTTACAATTTAATGAACTTTTTTTGACAGCACGCAGATCGATATCACCAGCGTTTTGTTGGATTCATCCAATTATCTCAGCAGATTCCTTAACTTTTCAAATGAGCGGACCGTATGCATCAGCAACCTTGGCAGTTCTCCAATGTGACGTTCATCAATCTTCCTGAGAAAGGTCAATTCGGCAGTAAATTGTTTGCCAAGGTTCTGCTGAGCGGGCTCTTCACCAAGAACGATCTCAATAACCTGCTTGATATGAACTTCTTCCCCCCACAATTCTCGGAGAGAGGCCCGGACAGTGTCCAAGTGCGCCTCAACACTCTCCCAGTCGGGAAAATGATGTCGGATTCGGATCCGGCAGCCTGGCGGCTCCTGTTCGACAATTCGGATTCGGGACAACTCCGCAGCAAAATCGGACAATTCACTTGACAGTTCAATTTCTGTAATTCCATCTTGCCCGTTTGTCAAAACGAATTCCATCCGGAATGCCCGGGACATGGCGGCCAAATCCAACAGATCCTGTCTGCCGGTAATCCGAATCCGGTTCTCCCGGTCCAAATCGTAAAGACCGCCCTCCAAGACGGTCTTGAGATTGTCAAATATCGTTGGATCAAACATGTTCACGCTTCATCTCCACATACATATCCTACCCGGTTGAAAAACTCCTCGGGAAAAACCAACCGATATTGCTTGCATAACTCACGGGCCCCTCTCTCAAAGCAAAGCAGGAATTGATGCCAAGTCTCTATCCGGGATGCCCGATCAGCTCCGAAGCGCAATTCTTCCAACTCGGTACGGTCTGTTTCCATCAGCGATCTCCGCAACCTCCGGTCATAGGTGTCTTCGTAATTGCAGGATTGGACACCACAGCCAACAGATTGTCTGGGTCATGGACAATAACCCAGTTTCCGGATGCAAGTTCCCGAAGTTGGTTCGGATTGATTTCCCCTAGGCGATGGAAGTTCCATTGGGGGTCTCTGTATCGGGTTTCAACAGAATCACGTCTCCTTGATCCGGCACCCCTCCCAGCACCAGAACCTCTGACTCAAAGCCTGCAATTCTGCGCGGCGGAAAATTGACCACAGCCACCACTTGCCTCCCTATCAGGTCTTCCGGAGTATACCGCTTTGTGATTTGGGCGCTGGAACGTTTGATTCCTACAGGGCCAAAATCAATTTTGAGCTTGATGGCCGGAACCCGCGCTTCCGGGAAGGGTTCCGCTGCAATCACCGTCCCAATCCGAATGTCCAATTTCAAAAAATCTTCGATGGTTGCCATAGAATACCCCTCACGTTTCTTTTTCTGACAATTCAGGTTTATATTATAGCGGAATCCATTGCCTCCATCAATAAATTACCAGCATACAAAAAGGCGCGCAAATGACTGCACACCTTACCTTCCATGTTTTACTCCTCCAGGTATCTGGAGAGTTTTTTTGTCATCAACACCATGAACCACAGGCTCTTTTGCATGTCCGGGTTTTTGACCAGTCGTCTCAATTTCCAAAGATTGATCCTGTCCGAAGCATGGTCAAGCTTTCGCATCTCTTCCCTGGTTTCATATGATGCCCTAAGGATGACAGACATCAGTCTGTCCCCTTCCCATTGAACCATTTCATCCAGCAAGCTGATGGCACTGACTCCTGTTTTGAGGCTTTTCGCTGTCACAGAGGCTGTCATTGAATCCTTGGCCGCTTTTATTACACCCGCAAGCTCAGCCAAAGTTTCCAAGGTTCCGTTTGACTCCAATTTTTCCAGCCTGTCGGACAATTGGGCTAGCCGTTCGTTTACCTTTGTTAATTCTTGCAATAGATCTGCTGCATCCGGTTTGCTGATTGCATCTTCCACATTCCTCACCCCCTACAACAGCCCACGGGCAGACAGCCAATAGACTTCGTTGTACGCCAGTTTGAACCAGTGAAGCATTTTGGATGGCTCGGCCGGTTGAGGCGGATGTGTGTAGTTAAACTCCACGTAACTCGCCTGATTCATGCTCGATTCGACAAAACAGAACACTTTGCCGTCATACATGGCGGTCGAAGGCAGTCCGTTCAATTCAGAGATCAGATTCTGCACCACAACATCCGCTTGGTAGTGGGCAGTGGAACCCGCTTTGCTGATCGGAAGATTGGTGGCGTCACCCAGGACGAATATCGAATCTTCACCAAGCATTTTCAGTGAATGTCGGTCGGTGGGGATAAACCCTTGCTCGTCGCCAAATCCCGAGTCCCGGATCACTTGGGCTCCTTTGTGTGCCGGGACGGAAATCAACAGATCATACTGCACTTCCGAACCTTCCAGGCTGGTGGCAACCTTGAGTTGAGGGTTCACCTCCGTCAGATTGAAAAAAGTTTCATATTTTATGTCTCGACTCTCAAACTCCTCCTGGGCCCAATCTGCTATCGACTGCAGTGCATGCACCCGACCTATCGGATACGTATAGAGAATATCCACCTGATCGCGCAGTTCTCTTGTCCTGAAATAATCGTCCAGCATCAATGTCATTTCCAGGGGTGCAGCCGGGCACTTGTGAGGAACGTCAATTGTGATCAAGATTCTGCCTCTCCGAAAATTGGCGAGTGCCTCCCGCAGTTTGACCGCTCCCTCGGCTGTATAGAAGTTATAGCTTCCTTCCGCCAGCCCGGGAACCGAATCAAAGTCGGGGAATGAACCGGTGGAAATGACCAGGAAATCGTAGGGATATACGGTGCCTTTTTCACCGATCAGCCGTTTTCCATCCCGATCAATCTTTACGATGTTGTCCAATACCAGGTCAACCCCCGGGTGCAACATAGTTTTTTCTTTCCGTTGGAACTGCTCCAACCTGCCCTCGTTCAATGCCATAAAGAGAAAACCGGGCTGGTAGGTATGCTTTTCTTCGTTGCTCAACAGCGTAATTTTGACATTGCCGCGGCGCACTTCATCGGGAATTGAACGGGCAAGGCTGTTGGCAACCATTGTACCGCCTACACCGCCGCCGAGCACCACTACTCTTTTATCCATGATGATCTCTCCTGCCCGAAATCATTTCGTCTTCCGGATCGCTATCTTCCAATGATCGCCGACTTGGTCGCTGTATATCAATTCATGCCCGACTTTCTTTGCCCATACAGGTATGTCGTTGGCTGATCCCTTGTCGCTGGACAGTACTTCGATGACTGCCCCTACCGGCTGTGCTTTCACAGCCTTGATTAATTCCATCAGCGGTCCCGGGCAAAAGGAACCTCGAGCGTCTACGGTTTTGTCAACTTTGACATCTTCCATTTTTTACTCCTCCCCAAGCCAATTTTTATTACATTACGATAACCTGGCTGTTTTGAGACATGTTCAAAAACGCCGTAATCCCGATCACATCGTCTACAATCTCCAGCAGATCCCCTTTCTCCCATTCCATCAGATCCATCGCCATGGCACAGGCATAGACACTAAGCTCTCCTATGTCTTTCCCGTCCTGCAGCAGGTTGTAAAAGAGAGGAACTTCCTTGTCCAGCATGGTTTGCCCGATGGAACCCCGGGTGAAGTTTTTGTTCGCAACCGCAGTTTTGAGGAAGCTTTGAAGTGCCCCCATGGTGACGAACAAGTTGACCTCCATGCCGGCCGCTGCCGCAACGGAACCGACCAGCGCCCCCGCGTGAAGTTTCTCCAGATCCGGCGAAATAAGAATTACCGACATCTTCTGCGCATGTTGATTTTCCATACTCTATCCCTCCAGTGGATTATAGAAATGATCTTTACACCTTCATCTTACAATACCCTACGGGGTATAAAAATGACAAAACTGTGTACTTTGTGACAAAAATAATAAAGCATGTCTTCTGCAAGACATGCCTAAAGCAACTGGCTGAATCAATGAGTGTATCCGTCGGGAGGGGGCGCTTCCGCGGGTACCCCGGCCCCTTTTTCAATCAGTTTGACTCGCAACTTGTCGACCATATAGGAACCGAGCATCTGATAGATCTCTTCCTGCTCCATATCATTGATCAACGACAACATTTCGTCACGGTTCAACTCGGATAAAATGCCTGAAACGATAATGACTACGTCTTCTTCATCGCCAGTCAGCTGGTTCTTATACAACTCGTACAGTTGGTCGACAAACTTCATCTCAGACACCCCGCCTTGGCTGTTGTATCCCCTTTTGAGGACCCGGTTTAGTCAGGCATGATTTAGATCTTATCTGCGCAAAGCCTCCAACCGGTAGATTGGCAGGCCCTGTTCCGCGAATTTGGCTTCGTATTCAGTCATTACATTTCCTTCAAAACCGCTGTTATGCAAGTCCAACGTAACGTTGCGGAGCTTCCAATCCATTTCAGCAAACGTGTTCAACGAGAACTCGAACAACTGCCTGTTGTCGGTTTTGAAATGAATCTCACCGCCAGGCTTCAAGATCTGCCGGTACTTTGCCAAAAACACTCTGGAAGTGAGCCTTTGGTCGGCATGTTTCTTCTTCGGCCATGGATCGCTGAAGTTGAGGTAAATCCGGTCGACCTCACTCTCCCCGAATATCTCCAGAATGTTCGTTGCATCAAAACAGACCAGTGCTTCATTGGAGGCATTTTGGGCGACCTTCTTCTCATGGGCCCGGATAATCACCTCCGGGAATTTCTCAATTCCAACGTAATTGATTTCCGGATGAAGGCTGGCCATTGTTGCCAGGAATTGCCCCCGTCCTGTACCGATTTCTATATGCAGCGGAGCGGAACGCTTGAAGTATTTCTCATTCCAATGGCCTTTGTATTCCTGAGGCTTTTGAACAAACTCACCCTGCATTTCGCGAAATCGTTGACGCTTCTTCTGCTTGCCTCTTATTCTCATGCAGATTTCACCCTGTTGCTCCACTGTCGTTCCGTTTGAGACATTATATCATGAGACACACAAATAAAAAAAACCCCACTTGCGGAACTTCAACGGGGTTAGGACACATCCTGCTGAATTTTGGCGTTGCGGATTTCTTTTATCACTTCGATAAAAGGTTCCACCAGGTGAGGGTCAAATTGGGTTCCGGAGCATCTCCGGATCTCTTCGATCGCTTGCGGAATCGTCTTGGTCTTTTGATAGGGACGGTTTGTCGTCATGGCGTCAAAACTGTCAACAATGGTCAGGATGCGGGCTGCTAATGGAATAGCGGTCCCTTGCAGACCGTCCGGGTATCCTTTGCCATCATAGCGCTCATGATGATGGCGGATGATGGGGAGACAAGGCGCCAATTCCTTGATGGGCTTGACAATTTCTTCTCCCCAGATGACGTGCATTTTCATTGTTTCCCATTCTTGTTCGGTCAATTTCGTCTTCTTGTTCAGGATTTCCGTAGGGACTTCCACTTTGCCGATATCGTGCAGCAAGGCACCGTAACGGATGATTTTGATCTCGTCCTCCGGCAGGCCGATCTTGCGGGCCAATGCTTCGGCATATTCCATATCCCTTTCAGTATGTCCATAAGTGTACCGATCTTTGGAGTTGATAATGGTCAGGAACGTCTTGATCATTTGAATCAGTTCCATTTCCCTGGAACCGAAATCAAAATGGGATTTCAGTTCATCCACTACGGAAGTGTACAGTTGAACCTTGTTGCGGCTTGTGTACTTGATTTTATACAAGGCTTCGTCAGCCAACATCAGCAGATTTTCCTTGCTTGTCGCCATGTGCGGGAAAGTGGAAACCCCGATGGACACAGTAATCCGCTTGGCAGGCATGTGTTTCATGCCTTCGAATTCGTGTTCCGAAACCGCCTTGCGGATGCTTTCCGCAACGGTCAAAGCGGTCTCCGAATCGGTCCCCGGAAGCAGTACGGCAAATTCCTCCCCGCCATACCGGTATACGGTCCCCTGTTCGGGAATGTTTCCGGAAATCACTTTGGCAAGTTCCTGCAAGAGCTTGTCACCTTGCGGGTGCCCGTACATATCGTTGTAAATCTTAAAATGGTCCAGATCCAGCAACAAAAGCGAAAGCGTTTCGCCTTTGGCGGTCAATTCCTGCAGCTTCTCTTGAAAATATCGATGGTTATAAAGCCCGGTCAGTTCGTCTTTAATCGAAAGAGAGCGGAAGTGGTTATACATTTCGTAGTAATGTCGATATGTTTCCCCTAGAAACCATAATATTGCGCAAAATAAAATGGCTCCAGCCAAACCTTCAGCCTGTAGGACGATGGCTAATATAAGCCCAAATCCCATCACTGTAACATAAATCAGCGTTGCTTGCCGATCCAAGAGTACCTTTAATGTCGAAAAAAGAGAAATTTTACCCCGAATTGACATATAAGCGCTGACAAATATAACATTTGCCAAAAAAAAGCTTATAACAAAAGCTAAATAGCCTGCAGAATCTTCCAAATTAAGTTCACCATAAGAACCTCCAGTTGCTTTATAGGCCAGCAAGGCAAGGTACCCAGTTAATCCATACTGACTGATGTTAAATAGGTGAACATACCAATTCTTTGGACGTTGGAGTAATAAAGCAACACCTAACAGAAAGATAAAGCAAATAACCGGTAGGTTACCATAGAGAATACCAACAGTAAGTATTAGCGGTGCTACTAATGTGAAAGACTCACCGGAAGGTAAGATAAATGATCTCAACTCAAATAGGGTGGCAATGCCAGCTAATGTAACAATTGTCACCCACTCGTGTTTATTTAATGGCCTGAAATTGTCATAGAACAGGTACACCAAAGACATGAAGCAACTAATAACATAAATATTTAACAAGGTCTTTTGATTAAACTTCATGGATGACACTCCCTTGAATGGGAGATCTCCTCTTGACCATGGTCTTTTGGATAAAGTAAAACACCCCTACGCTAAACAATATGTCCCCCAAACTCACTAATGCTTCCCTTGGATACGGAGCATGAAGATAAAAAATATCTCCAAGCAAATTCAAATTTGTTTGTTCTGTCATAGCCACATGTTTTCCGATAGTCCCTGCAACCAGTTGTTCAACTTGATTAGGTGCAATTTGTCTAATGATTTCAATGTCAACGGGCATTCTACCGCCATTTGAAATCATTACCAGCAGATTCATAGCAATTCCCGCCATCATTATATAAAAGCCTGGCTGTTTACGATTGAATAAGCAAAAGAGCAAGAGTGAAAAATAGCTTACTATTACCCCCATAAATAGATAAAATGGATATAGATTAATAATAGCATATTGTACGGTAAATGCCAGCACAATTAACCACAAGGAGTTTAGTTTTACATCTAACAAGTCTCTCAGTTTTCCACCTCGAAACAACGCAACTAGGATCCCAATAATAAAGCCGTCGTTCATCAAATATTCATTCACTCCTCACAGTTGTAAAGCCGGGTTTCCCCGGCCTTCTGGAAGAAATTCTTCTTTAGAAGAAGCGGATACTGCTACCTGTAATCTTAAACATGGAAACCGCACTCATAGCAAACATCGTTGCCAGAATTGCAAAACCAATTGCCTTTTTCATTTCCTTTCACCCCTTTATCCCCACAATATGTAATTTTTTAAGATAAAATAGAGTTTAATTATATATATTCATTAAACTCTACTATCTGATACGATCATACTATAAACCTCGTTACTATGTTGTCGAAATTTGTAGAAGTCGAAAAATATTTTTTCATGACCTTCAACCCAAAATAAAAATCCCGCACCTCTCCTAAAGTGGTACGGGATATTAGTTAGAAACTTCATGCCCTTTATGCCCGATCCGCCAATTGCTCCATCTCATCCAGGAGCTTTTTGAACACCTCCAGGGCGTCACGGACTGGCTTTGGCGAGGTCATATCCACACCGGCATTTTTCAGCAGGTTGATGGAGGAATCGGAACTGCCGCTCTTCAGGAAATTAATGTAGCGTTCAACAGCGGGCTTGCCCTCCTTCAGAATCTGTTGGGACAGGGCGGTCGCGGCTGAGAAACCGGTAGCGTATTTGTACACATAGAACGCATTGTAAAAATGGGGAACTCGGGCCCACTCCATATCAATCTGTTCATCCACCACCATGTCGGGTCCATAGTATTTCAAATTCAGTTCCCGGTACACTTCGCAAAGCAGTTCCGGTGTCAGCGGTTCGCCCGCTTCCACCTTCTCATGGGTAATCTTCTCAAACTCCGCAAACATCGTCTGCCGGAAGACCGTGCCGCGAAATGCCTCCAACTGATGGTTGATCAGATACATCCGTTCACGGGGATCAGTGGTTGTCTCCAGCAGGTGGTGAAGAACCAGCGCCTCGTTGCAGGTGGATGCGACTTCCGCCACAAAGATCGTGTAATCCGAATATGTGTAAGGCTGTGTTGTATTCGTGTAATAGGAGTGGATCGCATGTCCCATTTCGTGGGCAAGGGTGAACATGTTGTTCATGTTGTCCTGCCAATTCATCAACACAAAGGGATGAGCCCCATACGGACCCCAGGAGTAGGCGCCGCTGGTCTTGCCTTCGTTCTCGAACACGTCAATCCATCCTGCGGTAAACCCTTCCTGCAGAATTCTGCCGTATTCTTCTCCCAGCGGAGCCAGTCCTTTGGCAACCATGTCCTTCGCTTTCTCATAAGGGATCTTAAACTCCACGTCTTTTACGATCGGGGCAAACAGATCGTACATATGAAGGTCTTCCACGCCCAACAGTTTTTTGCGGAGACGGACATAGCGGTACATTTCCGGCAGATATTCGTGTACTGCCTGAATCAGATTGTCGTAGACTTCAATCGGAATATTGTCCGAATCCAACGCTGCGTGACGTGCCGATTCATACTTGCGGACTCGGGCGTAGAATGCGTCTTTTTTGATGCTGGCGTGCAGGATGGCCGCCAAGGTGTTTTTCTGTTTGCTGTATGTGGCATATAGCGCTTCGAATGCATCCTTGCGCACTCTGCGGTCTTTGCTCTCAAGAAATTGGATGTAGCTCCCTTTGGTCAGTTCCACTTCCTGCCCGTTCTCATCCACAATAAAGGGAAATTTGATATCCGCATTGTTCAGCATGCCGAAAATTGTGCCCGGTGCGTGGGCCAACTCCCCTGTTTCCGCCAGCAGCTGTTCTTCGGCGGGTGACAGGATATGTTCCTTCGTACGCAGGATTTCCTGCAGGGCAAACCGGTAAAGAGCAAGACCTGACTCCTGCTGCATGTATTGTTCCAGCGTCTCGGCAGGTATATCCAGAATTTCCGGAATGATGAAAGCTGTTGCGCTGGATGCCTGCACACTTAAGGTGGCCGCCCGATCGGTCAAAGCCTGGTACACCGCATTGGTGTTGTCTTCGTCGCGTCGCATGCGGGCAAACGCATAAAGCCGCCCCATTTTTTCCGACAATTGATCCTGTGTCTTGAGGCAATCCAGCAGATTGTGCGCCGATTCCCCCACCTTGCCCTCAAATCCCCTGATTTTTACAACCAGATTCCTGATTTCTTCGAAATCCCGTTCCCATTCTTCAGTGGAAGCATAAAGGTCCTCAAGTTTCCACTTCATTTCATCAGGAATTTCGTTTCTTTTGGGAAGTCTTTTGATCGCTGCAGCATCTGACATATCATTTACCCTCCTGCCACATTCGGTTTATTGCGGTATTTCCAATTATAGCAAAAAATAAGGAGGCCCTGCTGGCCTCCTATTATATGAACAATTCCTAATTGTTTATGCCTGCTTCTTTGTTGCGCGTCTGCAAATATTGCACCAATAACACAAGAGCCAAGGTGCCAAGACCAATGATATCCGTCAGTAAGCCGGGAACAATCAGCAGCAGACCGGCTGCTACTGTAATAATTCGCTCCCATCCAGGCATACGCCGCAACCAAAACCCGATTAAGCCGGCACTGACGCCCAGCATCCCGATGAATGCCTTCACAAACATCCATGTCGCTTCTCCGAAGGTCGTGTCAACCAACAGAATTTCCGGAGCAAACACGAAGATGTAAGGAATGATAAAGGCTGAAATCGACAGACGGGTTGACTCGACACCTGTCCGAATTGGCTTGCTTCGCGCGATGCCCGATGCGGCAAAGGCAGCCAAAGCCACTGGCGGCGTGATGTCCGCCACAATCCCGAAGTAGAATGTAAACATGTGGGCAGACAAAGCAGGATAACCCAAAGCGATGATGGCTGGTGCCGCAATTGTAGATGTAATAATATAATTGGCGGTGGTTGGAACCCCCATCCCCAAGATCAACGATGCAATCATCGTCAAGATCAGGGTCGGAATGATCAAACCGCCCGCAAGGTCAAGCAGTCCGTTGGCAAACTTGAGTCCCAGCCCCGTCAGCGTAACTACACCGACGATTATACCGGCACATGCAGTTGCAGCTACAACACCGAGGGCCGCTTTGGCCCCGTTTTCGAAAGCAATCAGGATATCCTTTAACGACATACGGGTTTCTTTCCGGAAAGCTCCCACAAATACCGTCGAGACAATACCGTATAATGCAGAGCGGATCGGTGTCACGCCTACGCTGGAAGCCACAATGATGACCACAATCGGAAGCAGCAGATAGATTTTCTTGAATACTTCTTTGCGGTTTGGCATTTCCTCCTCGGTAAGTCCGCGCAATCCCGTTTTGCGAGCTTCAAAATGCACCATCATCCAGATGCCCGCAAAGAACAGGATAGCAGGAATGGCCGCGGCTTTTGCAATGTCCCAATAAGGAACTCCGATAAATTCTGCCATCAGGAAGGCAGCCGCTCCCATAATCGGAGGCATGATCTGTCCACCTGTTGAAGAGGAAGCTTCCACACCTGCGGCAAACTCGGAACGGTAACCCAGACGTTTCATCAAAGGAATGGTAAAGGCACCTGACTGCACCACATTGGCAACCGAACTTCCACTGATTGTTCCCTGCAGTGCACTGGAAAACACGGTGACCTTTGCAGGTCCGCCAATGCGCTTGCCGGCGATGGCCAAAGCCAGGTCGTTAAAATAATCCCCTACACCGGTTTTTTCCAGAAATGCGCCGAACAGGATGAACAGGAAGATGAAGCTGGCGGAAACCCCCAGCGGCACCCCCAGAATCCCTTCGGTGGTGTAATACATATGGCTGATCAGACGTTCAATGGTTACTCCCCGGTACGTAAAGAAGCCTGGAAGATATTTACCATACAAGGCATACAGCAAAAATGTGCCTGCAATAATAACGATCGGCCAGCCTACAACCCGACGGGCCGCTTCCATCACCAGCAGAATGGTCAAACCGCCTATGATGAAGTCCGTGTTGGTATAATCGCCCACTCGCTGGACCAATCCTTCATACTCAATCAACCAGTACAGGCCTACTCCCACACCGAGCAGCGCCAAGATCCAATCCCAAATCGGGATGCTATGCCGGCTGGTAACTTTCCGGAAAGGGAACAGCAGGAAAATAAGACCCAGTCCGAAAGCTAAGTGGACGGCTCGGGCAATCTGGTCCGGAACCAGAAGAAACGTTGAAATACTGAGTTGGTACAAAGTGAAGGCAATGGCAAATAGGGTAACAAACCAGCGAACCGCCCCCGAAACTTCCCGAAATGAGGATTCCCGGTCGTATTCACTGATCAATTTCTGGATTTCAGCTTGATTCATGGTTTCAGGATCCTTTTGTTCAGCCATTGCGACAACCCCCTTTCGAAATATTGCAGCGATGTCTCCCTGATAGCCTGAAAACGGACAGAAGAACCCGGCAGGCTGATCCACGACAAGGGAATTTCCCTTCCCTTCACCATCAGAACATGATTTGCAATCTCCTGCCCGATCCTCTGGTCAAAATAAGGCAATTTTCGATTGACGTTCCGAAGGATAAACTTTCCATTCTCCATTGCCAATTGCTGTCCGGGTTCAAGCTCGGAGGGAATTCCAACACCATAAGAATCAAATATCATCTCGTCAACAACAAGATTCAAATGTTCATCAATGTAGTACTTTTCAATTACGGTGGTCCGGTGAATGGAATGAATGTAACGAAGTGAAAAACTGTCATCAGGTTTCATCGGCAGCGACAGCAACACCTGTCCACTGTTACCGTCTTTGATTGCCAATGAGGTTAGGAAGGGTACGTTCAACGCCCATATAATTACTATGATTCCAGTAAGCCATATTAGGAATTGCCTGCCTTTCATAGCCATCATACCGTCAAACGAAAAAGTACCGGGGGACAGGCCCCCGGTTGTCTTACTTCTTGACTCCCTTTTCGGAGTAGTACTTGGCCGCACCTGGGTGAACTTCAATGCTTACACCGCTCAGCGCTTTCTCCAGCTTCACTTCTTTCCCTTTAGCATGAACATTGCCCAACTGATCAAGATTTTCGAAGATAGCTTTTGTTACGTCATAGACGGTCTTCTCATCAAGGTCAGCACGGACAACCAGCATGGACTGGACCGCTACTGTGTTCACATCTGTATCCTGACCGGTATAGGTCTTGCCGGGAATCTTTTGTACAGCATAATAAGGATACTTGTCAATGAGCTTCTTTGCATGGTCTGCATCCACTTCCAGGATCCGGACGCCTTTGGTTGCGCCAAGCTCGGAAACAGCGGAGGTCGGTGTACCTGCGGTTACAAAAGCTGCATCCAGTGTTCCGTCTTTCAAACCGCTGGTGGACTCTGCAAAAGACAAACGTTGAACTTTCAGATCTTCAAACTTCAAACCGTAAACTTCAAGAATCTGTTGGGCATTCGCTTCCGTACCGCTTCCCGGAGCGCCAACGGAAACCTTCTTGCCTTTCAGGTCGGCGATCGTTTTGATCGGGCTGTTCGCAGGAACGACCAATTGAATGGTTTCCGGATACAACGCAGCCAGAGCCTTGAAATTCTTGATGGCGCCACCCTTTTCAAACATCATGGTTCCTTTGGCTGCATATTCAGCAATGTCCCCTTGGGTGAAAGCAATATCAACGGAACCGTCTTTCAGCAGGCGCATATTTTCTACAGAAGCACCGGTCGTTTGAGCGTTCGCATTAATATTCGCTTTGTTCTTAAGAATTTGAGCGATACCGCCGCCAAGCGGGTAGTAGGTTCCTGCGGTTCCACCGGTTGCAATAGTCATTTGCTGTCCGGCAGCAGGTTTGTTCTCAGCAGGTTTGGCCCCGCCTTGATTCCCTTGATTATTCCCCTGGTTGGTGCCACCGCCGCAACCAGCAAGGGCAAGCGACAACGTTAAAGTAGATGCCAACCCTAAAAGCCATTTCTTTTTGTTCATGCCTTGAATGACCCCCTCATTCTATGTTGGTATACGTCCCTATAATACTATTAGGTATGCGGATTAAGCAATCTATTCTGTAATATTACAGAAAATCGGATTGATATAAAAAAATGAATGTGGTGAAATGATATACATAAATGTTTTTGTGAAGGAGACCCCCATGAACTACGACCCAAACGTTAGCCCGTACGAAATGATCGGCGGCGAACAAACGGTTCGCCAACTGGTCAAAGCGTTCTATGCCCGTGTCCGGGTTCACCCTGACCTCTTTCCCATCTTTCCCGGGGATTGGAAAGAGACGGAGCGAAAACAGTATCTGTTTCTGACCCAGTTTCTCGGCGGACCTCCTCTCTTCAGCCAGGAGTTTGGACACCCGATGCTGCGGGTCCGCCATATGCCCTTTCCTGTAACACCAAAGCGGGCAGAAGCTTGGTTGTCCTGCATGCGGCAGGCGATGGATGACATCAAACTGGAAGGCGAGATTCGCGACTACGTCTGGGAGCGTCTGGTACAGACTGCCCATCATATGATTAATACAGAGGAAGAAGCAGAGTAAACCGGAATGATCCGATGGATCATTCCGGCTTACCTTATTTTCCCTTAATCTTTTTTCGCCCTGCAGTCCACTTCATGCTTCTGATTTGAGGCCCCTGGAATTCAACGGCGTTTACAACCAGACAGATAAGGGCGTATGCTCCTAACAGTAAAAAACCAAAGAAATAAGCACCCGTTACATCTTTTACAGCACCCAGCAAAATGGGCGGAAAAAAGCCGCCGATGCCGCCGGCGGCACCCACGATTCCGGTAACAGCCCCGGTGTTGACTGGAGCCACTTCCGGTACCAGCTTGAAAATCGCTCCATTGCCGGCACCAGCCAGCAAGGCTATTCCCAAGCATCCAACAGTAAACAGGAAAAGGTTGTCTGCGAAAAAGGATAGGAGGAAAGCTCCCACCAGGATACCCGTAAACACATACATCAAGATCCTTCCCGCTCCCAGACGATCAGCCAGGTATCCACCCACGGGCCGCATCAGCGTGGCCACCACCACGAATCCGGCTGCCCGGAATCCGGCGTCGACCGATGTTAAACCGAACAAATCTTGCAGCAGCACGGGCAAATAGATGCCAAACGAAACGAATGCACCGAAAGTCAAAAAATAAAACAGGGACAATACCCAGGTTTTCTTATACCGGATCACGGAGAAAGCCGATCTGAAGGTCTTCCCTACTTTGGGCCTTGGCAATTCACGGGTACCTGTCCAGAATAGGGCTGCCGTTACCGCAATCGCAATCGCCAGTCCCCAAAACGCCCAAGAAATCCCGAAGAGATTGGCAATGGTGGGAATTGTGAAACCCGCAACAGCTGTTCCGAAATTCCCCATTCCCGTTATCCCCAGGACCAATCCCTGTTTCTCCGGAGGGTACCACCGGGAAACATACGCAATGGCAATGGCAAACGTCGTTCCCGCCAAACCAATGAATAAGGACCAGAAGAGTAACATCCCATATGACTTTGAGAATCCGGCCCCAATCAACGGTACCGTAAGAAACAGCATGGTCAGTGCGTAAAGCTTCTTTCCCCCGAGGCGATCAGCCAGAATGCCCATGGGTATTCTCAGCAGGGACCCAAGCAATATCGGTGTGGCAACCAAAATACTTTTCTCCGTCGCCGTCAACCCGTAGATATCCTGAAGCTGGTTGGCAAGAGGCGAAATCACTGCCCACACCGTAAAGGACATGATCATGGCCACCGTTGAAAAGGCAAGTGCCGATACTCGACCCTTTGTTTCCATAATAATCCTCCTGTCTAAGAAAGAACTATTCCCTCGATTGTTCCATGTTCATAAAGAACATGTAGGTAAGCCATGCAGTCACCAGCATAAACGCCAAAGCAGCCCCGTAATAGGGCAAAACCGAATAATGCTGGGCCATAAAACTTTCCACCATATACTGAACCAAAACGGTTGTGACAATGAGATAAAAAATGAAAACCCACCACGCCATTTTCATACAGTTTTCCCTCCGTGAGTTCCATGAATGACACCGACCGCATAAATGCCGTCTTTCTTAATCGACAATTTAATGGACGGGAGAGACCGCTGAGGCGGCCCGGCCAATACGGAACCGTCTTCCACCGAAAAAAACCCGTTGTGGCAGGGACACATCAGTTTTCCCGATGTTTTGTCCCAATAGATCGGACACTGCAAATGAGTGCATTTGATATGATAGGACCTGTACTCTTTCTCCGAAACTCTGACCAGAATGGCGGGATCGTTCGGATTGGGGTAGGCAAAGGTTTTGCTGTCTCCCACCCTGAGTTCATCCGGTCCGGCAATTTTGATGCGATCGGGCTTTTCCTCCACTGTCTTCCGGTATGCTTGCGCAACAAAGGGAATGGAACTCAGGAAAAAAACCGCGATCAGTCCAAGGGAAGCGGCGACGAACCCCCGCCTGTTCATGTCCAGTTCCGTTTCCCGTCTGATGTTTAGCGATATATCACGCAGGTATTTCTCAAATCGTTTGATCATAGCACATCCTCCGTCACTTCGTTATAGCCGTACCGGTGGGTTTGGAGGTCAGGAATTCCGATGACCGTCCGGGTTTCAATTACCGTTCCGCCAAAATCCCACTTGAACTGAACCTGTTTGTCCAGTTTTGCTTTTGCTTCCGCTTCGTCCAGAAACTGTATGGTATCGGTCGGGCATACGCTTACGCACATAGGCGGCCTTCCTTTGGACGTCCGGTCGTAACAGAGATCACACTTATACATGATTTTCCGTTGTTCATCCACTCTAGGGATGCCAAACGGACAAGCGTAGGTGCAGTTTTTGCAGGCGATGCATTTTTCGTGGGATGCGGAGAGCACCGCTCCATCTTCCGTTACCTGAATGGCCTGAACCGGACAGGATTCGGCGCAGGCGGGCTGAACGCAGTGCATGCAGGGGGTGGGGGAAGTCGCAACTGTTTCCCCGGGGTTCAATTCATCGACAAACATTCGAGATAAGTGATCGTGTCCGCTGCATTCCTCACATCCAAGCATACAGGCCCGACAACCGATGCAGCGCTCAAAATCGATATAGAGCACCTTAGCCATGCCGCACCTCCTGCTGCTTGGTCGGTTCTATCTTTACCGCACACACTTTGAATTCCGGAATTTTGGATTTCGGATCCAGGGCCGGATTTGTCAGGTTGTTGATGGCCAGAGTCTTGCCCCAATGGTAAGGAACAAACACCATGTCCGGACGGGTGATTTTGGTGATTTTTGCAGGTACCACTATGTAGCCCCGTCGACTGCTGATTTTGACGTAGTGGCCGTTCTCAATCCCATACCTTTTTGCTGTTTCGGGATGGATTTCCACATAGGGGTCGGGACATTTGTCCCGGAGGGAATCAATCCGGCGTGTTTGATTGCCGCTTAGATAGTGGTACACCACTCGTCCTGTTGTCAGAAGCAGGGGATACTCCTGGTCCACATCCTCGTTGGGGCCTTTATGTTCAAAAGCCAGCAGACGTGCCTTGCCATCCGGAAAATTGAATTTCCGATCCTCAAACAGTCGCGGTGTTCCCTCGTGTTCCACCGATGGACAGGGCCAGAACACTCCATCCATTTTTTCGATTTTTTCATACGTGATGCCGAAATAATCGGCAATTCCGCCGCGACTTGCCACCCGTAACTCGTCAAAGATTTCTTGCGGGGAATTGTACCGGAAGAATTGGCCTCTCCCCAAACGATCCGCCAACTCGCACAACACTTCCCAATCGCGTCTTGCTTCTCCCGGGGTTTTGTCAATACCGTTGATGCGAATGACGCGCCCCTCCACATTGGTGGTCGTCCCGTTGTCTTCAATCCAGACGGTGGAGGGCAGAACCACATCCGCCAGTTCGGCCGACTCGGAGAGAAAGAAGTCCATGCACACAAAAAACTCCAGACTTGTAAGGTATTGCTTCACATCTCCGAGGCTGGGAGCCGACACCATTGGATTGCTGCAGATCAGAAGCAGTCCCTTGACCTCCTTGCCAAGAGCTTTTAACAATTCGAAAGCGGATATGCCGGGACCGGGGATCTCGCTCTCGTCAACACCCCAAACTCCGGCAATGTATTTGCGGGCTTCCGGGTCTGTGATTTTACGGTATCCGGGGAGTTGGTCAGCTTTCTGTCCGTGTTCACGACCGCCTTGTCCGTTGCCTTGACCGGTGAAGGTGGCAACCCCGGATCCTTTGCGGCCAATTTTCCCCGTGATCAGGCACAAATTGGTGTAATTGGATACGCTGTCAGAACCTTTGGCATGCTGTTCCACACCCCGCGCAAACAAGACCATTCCGTTCTTGGCCTGACCGAATATCCTTGCCGCTTCCACGATTCGCTCTTTTGGCAGTCCGGTGATCCGGGCCGCGACTTCAGGCGGGTACTTTTCCGCCATTGCTTTCAGATCTTCAAACCCGGACGTATGGTTTTTGACAAATTCATGATTGATCATGTCTTCCTTGATGAGAACGTGAATCAGCCCGTTGACCAACGCCAGATCGGTACCGGGCTTCAAATTCAGGTGAATGTCGGCCACCAGTGCCGTCTTGGTTTGACGCGGGTCCACCACGATCAATTTCGCCCCGTTGTCCCTTGCCCCCCAGACATAAGGCATCGACAAAGGATGGCATTCAGCTGTATTGGAACCGGCAATCAGGAGCACATCGGCAAATTTGATATCGCTCCAAGGATTGGTCCCCCCGCGGTCAATTCCCAGGGTTTGATTGAAACCCGCAGCCGCTGAGGACATGCAGTACCGGCCGTTGTAATCAATATGTTTGGTACCCAATCCAATGCGGGCAAATTTCCCTACCAGATAACACTTTTCGTTGGTCATCGAGGATCCGGAATAAATGCCAAAGGCGTCTTTTCCGTATTTGCCTTGGATGTCCCGAATTTTGGATACGATCAAATCCATCGCTTCGTCCCATGCGGACTCAACCAGCTGTCCGTTTTTCCGAATCAGCGGCCGAAGCAACCGCTCCGGATGAATCGCCTGCCGATAGGCAGCCACCCCTTTCGGACACAACCTGCCGCCATTCATCGGAAAATCATAACGCGGTTCGACTCCCAAGACCTGGTTGCTGTCTTTATCGACCCGAATGTTCATTCCACACTGCATGCCGCAAAAGCAACAGTGAGTGGGGATTAGCACTTCCCCTTCCCTCTCAATTGCAGCGTAAGTTCGCTGGGAATAATCAGCGTTCTGTGGGTGTGGCATGAACATTTCCTCCTTCCTGGGCCAAGGTTAAGCCATTTCGTCCGTTGTTTTTCACAACCAGTTGAGATTGCCCCAATTCCACCTTGGCTCCGTAAGCTGCCAATCGATGGGCAACCCTTCGGCAGTCGGAGCATAGATCGGACATATGAAAGTCCGTATTTTCAATCGGAACTGACAGATTCCGGTTTCTTAAAGCAAACTGCACGTCCTGAATCTGGGTGGCAGTCGCATAGGTCTGGCCACACCGGGCACATGGTTTTTGCTTTTCCATTGCGTGATACATTGGCACAACCAACGCCAAAAACCTCAAGGGCAGGTGCCACAGCTTCCCGAACGGAAGATACAACAGAAAGACTATGACTGTAATCTGATGGGCTATTGCAATCCCAAGGTAGAAGTGACCCTTCATCCACATGGCGGATACGGTCAGCAGGGATCCGGTCACGGTTACCGCCAACAACAGAAGTAGCGGAAAGATGTCATGCTCTTTTCCTTGTTCCACTAATACCTTGCTATCCTTAACACGTCGAATCAGCGCCATGATGCAGCCTGCCAGCACCATTAACCCCGACCAGTTTAAGCCGTGATAGATCATGAACGCTAGCCAGGAGTCTACCCCCATCCGGAACAAAGGAATACCGAAGAACACTACCGAGTAGGTTCTCGGGTCAACCAATTCGAAATGCATCCAGCCCAGTACAAGCGCAAAGGTGATGGCAAGAGACAACAACACGCCCCAGGCGATCAGAAAATGCTGAATCCCCCGCCACAAAGACCGTTTAAATACAAACTTCTGCTGAAAAATGTTGTTCCAAAAAGTTGAAAACAGAAACTTGAGTCCTTCTCCGGACCTCATCAACCGAAACCCTTGCTGCCACAAACGTCTGGCCGGGGGACGAAGGGTCCAGGCCGTAATGCGGATGACCATCAGCAAAATACTGACAACAGTTGCCCAAAGGTATCCGTACAAAGCCGGATCGTAGTAATAGAAACGCTCCGAACCAAAGTAGACGGACAAAAAGAGAATGACCAAGGCAATAAAAGCGTTCCTTGCAGCCTTTGAAGCAAATGAACCGGCCTCAAATCCGGAAGGTTGATAAGTAATCCTGTCCAATGTTTCTTCCCCCTGCGAAATTGTTGGAAAACCATTGTTTGTTCTGGTTACTATTCCCTTGGGGAATTGTGGATATTCATATGACTTTCAAGCGGATAAAGTGAAAAAGTTGTAGGTCAATTTTATTTTTACTTGATAATCAATTTGGGTTATGTCAAATTTGTGACGGTCAGCCAATGAGTATTGTAAGAAGCAGTTGTCTCTCCTATTCTAAGATTTGGAACATAAAACCAAAGAAAGCGGGAGTGTTATGGCGTACCAAATCAAAAAATGGGTTCCATCCCGTTTCAACGCGTATTCTACTGCAGACTCGGGCGACTTGATCCTGTATAACAGCTATACGGGAGCCATTGTATCGGTACCTCCTGCAGAAAAAGAAGAAGCTCTCGCCGCTCTCAAAAGAACCGGCGTGAGTGGAAACCCATCGAAGACTGCACTTCAAATGATTGAATCCGGGTTTCTTGTACCGGATCAACTTGACGAAAAATTGCGGGCAAAGTATTTGCACCAGACCCAACATCGAACCGATCTGTTGCATTTGATCATTCTGCCAACAGAAGCCTGTAATTTCAGGTGCACCTATTGTTATCAGACTTTTCCCCAGGGTGGCATGACGGCTGGAATCCAAACGGGGATCCGGCGATTGGCGGAAGAGAAATCGAGATTCCTGAATGGCCTGTCGGTCAGTTGGTTTGGCGGCGAACCTTTGCTTGCGTCCGACATGATAGGGAATCTGTCCAACACCTTCCTGAATCTCTCCCAAAAATACGGATTTCATTATTCGGCCGACATCTCCACCAATGGGTACCTGATGACGGAAGATCTTTTTAAAAGGCTGCTCAACTGGGAAATCAGGCGTTATATGATCACGATTGACGGACCTGAAGCGGTTCACGACAAGAGAAGAGCACTTTGCGGCGGAGGAAATACCTTTTCCCGGATTCTGTCCAATCTGGAGAAGATCAAGCAGGTGGATGGAGATTTCGAAATTCATTTGCGTGTGAACATTGACATGGACAATCTGGATTCGGTTCCCGAATTGCTCGGACTACTCAAAGATCGATTTGCGGGTGACACAAGGTTTCAACTCTTTATCCGGCCTGTTGGACGGTGGGGCGGTTTGAACGATGAGCGGTTGCCCGTCTGTGACAGAAAGCTGGCGGAGCACAGCATATGGGAATTCAGCCGATTGGGGTTGGAGCAGGGGCTCCCGTTGGCTTCCGTAATTGAGGATGCGCTGTTGCCCGGTTGTTCCGTGTGCTACGCGGCAAAACCTCATTCTCTTGTCATTGGAGCAAACGGAAAGCTATACAAATGCACATGTGCATTGGACGAGGAAATCAACCAAATCGGCAGCTTGTCGGAGAACGGGTCTTTGCTGTTGGACCATGACAAGCTGGCAGTTTGGGTCAGTTCAGGGGATGATGCCGATCCTGTCTGTGGCAATTGTTTTTTCCGGCCTGCCTGCCAAGGCAACCATTGCCCTTTGTACCGTATGAAAACGGGATTGCGTCCTTGTCCTCATGAGAAACGTCATATCAGGAAAGTACTGGATCTGATCCGGCATACCTATACTTTGACCGGGAGGTGAAGCGAATGAAAACATTACGTCCCCCTGTATCGCCTGTTCTTGCAGCCAATAAGGGCAAACTCGTCAAGTCTGTACCAGGTAATCTTAAGTAGAGGCATATGGCAGCATACAAAAACTCCGGTGGGCGGTCCCAAAGGGCTCCCATCGGAGTTTTTTCTTTCAAGCGCTTTGTACGGAAGTTTTCCCTGCCAACTGGCTTATCCATCTTTCGGTTTGCAGCAAAGCTTCCATGTCCACGTTCTGACTCAATGCGGCCAACAAACCTTTCGCATATTCGGTCGCCTCATCGATGAGTTGCTGCTTCGTTTCGGCAACTACCGTATGAAACGCCGCCAGGTATTGATCTCTCAAGATCCTTGAACCTTCCTCAAGATAAGCGGCAACAGGTTCTTGCAGCAACTTTTCGATTTCCTCCCGCATCGTTGACTTGGCGTCCCGTTCGAAGAAATCCCTGGCGTTCTTGTAGATGGCAAGGGCGCCGCTAAACCGGTCGCTGCTTGTTCCAGCCAATTCAGCCGCGAATTCAGGTATGGGAAAACTTCTCTTCTGGTAGGGTTCGCACTGACAGCCATGAAGATGGGTTTGTACGAGTGCAGCCCATTTGTCATAAATACGGCTCGCTCCCTGGTTTACCTGCTTCTCAACCCGGACGGAAGTGGCTCGCATCTCCTGCCCCAGATCAAATGCCAGAAAACGAACCAGCTCTTCCAGGCACCCGGCCAGCACCCGTTTGATATTCTTCGCGTCATCCCGGAGAACCGACGAACTGAAGGATTCGTTGAACGCATCATAATAGCGAAGGAAGACCCTTTGTCTGACGTAGTAAAGCAACTCGTCAATTTCCTTTTCAATGGCCCGGATTTCCGAATCGTACTCTACCGATTCCGCCTCAAGCCGCACCCTCTTCAACGAGTCCTGCAGATCCTTAATTTTCTGTCGACGAACCGAATCGTCCGCCCGTGCATTCTCGATCAATTCCCCAAGGCTTGCCGACGCCCTGCGGATCTCAGCTTCCGCGGCTTGGACCGCCACTTCCGTCAGTTCTTCGATCGTGAAAGAGAGAAAGTCGTCTTCAAACTTTCGTATGCCCGATCGATTCACAATTTCAGCAGGAGAAGGCGCCAGATTCTGTTTCCATGTGCCGGTCAACTTCCGATAGACCCGTTCCGCAGAAGCAGGCAGGGCCCCTTTTTCAGCAAGTCTTGCAAGTAACGCCATCTGGCTGGATACAGGGTAGATCCGGGGCTTGGACACTCCGCAGGAAACCAAGTTCTTTCTTACATGAGAAACCACATCCGCCAATTCCTCTACGTCGGCAGCCAGATCGGCCGCATTGACCAGAAAGAACATCTTGTCCATCTCAAACGTGTCTTTCACCCGGCCAAGCTGGATCAGGAACTCCCTGTCCGCATTTGAGAAAGCGTGGTTGTAGTAGGTTACAAACAATACAGCATCCGCGTTCTTAATGTATTCAAAAGCCACTTTCGTATGGCGGGCATTGATGGAATCGGCCCCGGGAGTGTCGATCAGCACGATGCCTTCCCTGGTCAGCGGGCAGTCATAATACAGTTCAATCCATTCCACAAAGCAAGCTTTCTCTTCCCGTGCCACATACTCCCGGAAGGTGTCCACGTCCACGTGAAGTTCCATGCCCAACTGGTCTTGTATGGCAGCATATCCAATCTCGACCGCTTTCAGGAATGAAAAATGAGGTTTGGCGTTGGGCGGAACTTCTACCGGTTCCAATCCAGCCGTCAATTGCAGCACTTCTGCAAAAAACCTGTCCCTGGCGTTTTCAGGGTCCTCTGCATCCGTCAAGGAACCTTCCATGTGATGTCCCAACACCGCTAAAGATCCTCTAATGTCAGCCGCAATATCGGCATTCGTCTTAAGTTTTACCCGGACGCTGCCATGGGGCCAATCACTTGTCGGAGGCAAAATTTTGTTGATGGTCGCCGTAGTCGGGTTGGGTGAGACGGGCAGTACAAGTTCTCCCATCATGGCGTTGGCAAAGGAAGATTTGCCTGCGGAGAACGCGCCAAACAAAGCGACTGTAAACAGGTTCTGTTCCAGCCGTTCCGCCCGGGCCAGCATATGCGATGACATCACCTGCATGCCCGGAATGTCCCGGATCCGTTCGGCCGCTTGCCGGAGTTTGCCTGCCGCATCGATCAGCGATGCTTTAAAGTGGACCGGTCTTGCGCTTTCAGTTACGGTTAATGGCGGATACCCATCAGCCATTCCCAATGTATCCCCGGATCGTCCCCGGTTCGTTTCGACACCGGTAGACTGCATAAAGTGCAGATCCCCGGAGCCTCTCCTGTACAAAAAACTGACTTGCTCAGACAAATGTTGTTCCTCTTTGAACAGATCCATCAGTTCGGACTTATAGGATGCAATCTTCCTCTCCAGATGCTCAAGCCCAACGGCTGCCTGCAAGCGTTTCTTTAGGGTAGAGAGTTTTATTGCGTCCCCTTCTGCCTCCATGCTGCCAAACGATTGAGCCATTTTTACGGCCTTTTCAACAAATTCGGCGGCGATTCGCCGGTACATCGCCTTGACTTCCGCCGAGATGTCCTTTGCATATTGATACATGTATTCCGTTGAAGCCAATGCCCCTTCTTTCACCCAGGCACCCAACATTTCCGGTGTAATCTCTATGGTAATGTCATAGACAGATTTGGCATAGACCTCATTCTTTACCCCATAGGATTCGGGAAGTGTAACCAGGAGATCCTTGAAATGCCAGTCCAAATTTGCCGCCACCTTGCCGGTGAAATCGTTGTGGAGATCCTGCAGCCTGCGTTCCCGTTCCCTATCGGTCTTGCTTCCGGCAAAGAACAGCCCCACCCGAAACCTGGGTCCTCTGCTTTCCAAATATTTGCCGCATAGTTCCGTTGTTTGAAACGGGGTCAGGGTGGCATTCTCGATCAAAGATTGCAGCTGCCGCTCCATATCTTCGCGCAGACGCTCAGGGAGGGCCTGTTTCTCCCCCATTGTCTTCTCCAGCCGGATAACCTGTTCCCGTAAAGCTTCTACGTCCAGTTCCCCTGGAGACTCCCCATCACCTCCGGTTTCCGCAAGAACTTGCAGATATTCCTGTCTTGTCGGCTCCAGTTGTTCCGACTGAGCCTGAACATGCTCTTCGATCAGGTGCAGCGCAGACTGCATGATACTGCTCCGCAAAAGCAAATCTTTCTCCGGAAACAGGCTGTGAAGCGCTTCTTGCAGGGCGCCAAACCGGTTGTGCGGATGTTCGGTTTCCCTTAAAGATGTGAAGAAGATCCCGTCCGGTTCAATTCCCCAAGCGGCATAAGACTCTTTCACACTTTTTGCGTAGCTGGCAAAAGGCAGCTCAAACTCATTGTGTTTGTCAATCTGGTTGACCACCAGCCAAACCGCCTTGCCGCGGTCCTTCAAGGTCTTCGTGAAACCAAAGTTGACCTCCGATTGCACATGGTTGTAATCCATTACGTACAGCACCAGATCTGCCAGGTGCAGCGCGCTTTCCGCAGCCACTTTATGGGCGTCATCAGTGGAATCAATGCCGGGAGTATCCATCAATTGAACTCTTTCAGGCAAAAAATCCGATTCGTGCTGAATCTGAATCGTCTCGATTGCCTGGCCATCTGCTGCATATTCCCGCAACTTGTTCAGCTCTGACAAGGCCATAGAAAAGGAGGTACCGTCCCTGCGCGTTACCATTGCACCGGATAGTCCGCGCTCAATCGTTACCACGTTGGCGCTTGTCGGGATGGGGCTTGATGGAAGTACCTGGTGTCCCATAAAACGGTTGATCATACTAGATTTGCCTGCGGAGAAGTGACCGCAGAACGCGATGATGAATGTCCCTTTCTCAAGTTTATTGATCAGTTGATTGATCTTGCGGGCATTCTGGCTATCGCCAGCCTGCGCAAATTTTGTTTCCAACTCATTCAGTTTTGGCTTGAGCTGTTCAAAATCCATATATCCAATCTCCTGTTGTGAAAAGCTTTTTTTGCTATCTTATCACAATCTTGTCACAAAAAACGGGCCCTTTATAACGGACCCGCTTCTCAGTCGGCAGATATTACGCAATTTTTCCCGTTTCTTTTCGCTTTGTACAGTGCATGATCGGCCATTTCCAGCACCAGGCGAGGATCTTTCGAACATTCAGGGAAGGTGGCAACTCCAATCGATACGGTCACCCTGGGTTCCACATCCGCCTCTGCGATGGTAACCCGGATTCTTTCGGCCACCTGCTCCGCTTGCACTTTTGACGTATAAGGCAAGAACAAACAGAACTCCTCACCTCCGTAACGGAACACCATGTCTCCCCTGCGAGTGGTCTCCTGAAGCAGGCTGGCAACATTTTTCACGACCCTGTCTCCAACTGTGTGCCCGTATCGGTCATTGATCTGTTTAAAGTTGTCTATGTCAACCATCAGCAATGAGAACGGTTTGTTGCTTTCGACGTGCTGCCTGCTGTAGTCCCGAAATGTTTTCTCGAAGTGATGGCGGTTAAAGACCTTGGTTAGACCGTCCAGCTTGGATTCTTTTTCAAGCAATTGGATATATTGGGTGTTTCGAATGATGGGGCCGGCATGGATCCCGATAGTGGAAAGGGTTAATTTTTCCCGGTCGGTCCATTGATGACCGTCATACGCGTGCAAGAACAGGATTCCGATCAGATCTTTGCCTGCCATGAGCGGTGTGCCCATTGAATAAAAGGCCCCGGATCGCAAGAAAAATTGACCGATTGTGGAATGGCTGTCCACTTCCAGAAACAGATCCTGCAGCACTGCCGCATTGCCCAGTTCCTCCAACGAGAAAGTCACTGACTCCGTTTGGAGCAGGTTTACTTTGTCCCCCCTCCAAGTCGACAAAACGATCCGATCAGACGTTTCATTGATCAGCCAGACGGAAACGCCCACTTTTTCCTCCAGCAGGTCATGGGTCTTCGATACCATGTCATCCAAGACGTCCTTCAGTCTTGTGGTGTTTGTCATTTCACGCATCATCTCGATCAGACGATCCTGGATGTGTTTGGTCTCCAACAACTCCAATTGGGTCTTAAGAGTGGTGATCACATGGCTGATCTGATGTCCGAGATCATAAAAAAAACGGAGTTCCATGTCCGTAAAACGGTGCTTGTAAATGTAGTCGACAAACATGACCCCGATAGGCCGGTCAAGAAAAATCAGCGGCATGGTCAGATAGCTCCGGATCCCGTACTTCTTGCAGAACTCCTGATCGGCTCTGGGATCTGCGGGAACGTCCTCCACGATAACGGCTTTACGTTCACGAATCGCCTCGTAAGAGGTTTGATCCAGCCCCATTTGGGGGATCATCGGTATGTTGTTGTAATCCGACATCTCAATATTGTGGGCGTATGACGGGATCAAGTACTGCTCGTCCTTGGTCAAAAGCATAATGGCACAGCTACCGCCTGTCACTTCGGATGCCATCCGCATGGAGGTCGTAATAACGTCATCAAAGTCATCCGATTGTGTAATGACCTGTGAGATATCAATCAAAGCTTTGTGGTAAAGCTCTTTCATCAGTGTTGTTGTCTTCTGTTCATACAGTTTGCCGAGCATGTCCAGGATCCGGTCGGCGGCAGCCGTCATATCCCCGCCAGGAGGGCGAGCCGCATCAAAAAAACAAATCATTGCCTGTACAGTATCATTGACGTATAAAGGGATCAGGATGTGGTTCCCGTATCGTGCCCAGCGGTTCCCATCCTGGTTGCAGACGTCAACAAGTTCGTTTCCGGTCAGGGGAATACCCGTCGCTAAGGTTTTTCCGGAGCCACCGGACATGACCAACTGACCGGAACGTTTATCGACCATATAGAAACAGCCCCCACCGGCGCTCAGCATTACGGTACCGATCCGTACAACCCTTTGCAGGAAAGAGTCCAGCTGGTTTGTATTCATGAATATTCGAAACAGCAGATTGGTGATGCGCATCTCAACCTGGTTCAATTTAGGTCCCCTTCTTTACTACCCCAAATTTAGAATACACCCCTGCCTGCTATTATATCAGATTGGGCGTCTGATAAGTTTTAAAATTTAAGTTCAATATAAAAAATTAGTAAACGGAGGAATGAAGATGAAATCCCAACTTTTGCCTGAGATCTTCTTTCATTTGCCCACTTTGGATTTGGCGAAAGCACTGTTGGGAACCATACTTGTGCATGAAACTATGGAAGGAACCACTTCCGGAATCATTGTGGAAACAGAGGCCTATATCGGTCCCGAGGACAAAGCGGCCCATTCTTATGGCGGAATACCTACGGAGCGAACAAGGGTTATGTTTGGACCTCCCGGCTTCGCGTATGTGTATCAGATCTACGGGATGCATTATTGCTTTAATGTGGTAAGCGGCGAAGAGACAGCTCCGGAAGCCATCCTGATTCGCGCATTGGAACCGGTCGTAGGCATCCCTCTGATGATCCGAAGAAGGGGGTTGGACATCCGGCAGTTGCCTGACGGGTCCTGGCCGACAAACAAGTTGAAATTGTTGACCAACGGACCTGGCAAACTGGCTCAGGCCATGGGCATTTCGAAAGACCAATACGGTCTTGGATTGAAAGATTCATCTCTTCGCATTCTCCCGCGTCGGAATAAGCTTTCGGCAGACCAAATAAGATCGGGACCACGAATTGGAATTGAATATGCGGAAGAGGCAAGGGAGTATCCCTGGCGCTATTGGATAGCCGGAAACCCTTATGTGTCAAAGCCCAGATAGTGTTTACCTATATCTGGCAGTGGACATAATAGGTAGAGAAAGGAGGGAAGCAAATGAACAAATTTGCCTTGACACTTGTTATCATTGGAGCTCTGAACTGGTTGCTGGTCGGACTGTTTCAATTTGATCTTGTGGCAACAGTGCTTGGCGGAGGAAACCCGGCTGCCTGGTTGCCCCGGGTGGTCTATACCCTTGTTGGTGTGGCAGGTATATGGTGTACAACTCTGCTGTTCAGAGAGAGGATCGTTCCTTAAACGTAATAATAATTATAAACCTCGGTCTTCCCGACCGAGGTTTATTCTTTACATTTTGGGAGCGTCCTGAATCCCGTTCTGCCCAGTTCCATACGCCGCTTGTCCGGTTGCTTCCATACTGCCGGTCATGCCCTGGGCCATTGGCTGATAGTGGTGAAGCATGGTCTTGGCGGTATGATCACTCATGGTAGGCACTTGGTACATGCCGCGATGATTCATATAATTAAAAGTTTCGTAAGCTTCATGGGTACACATTACCGACCCGTTAACCAGCATTTGGCGAACATTTGGGTCTGCGCACTCCAGAGCTGCCGCCATATGATTCTTTGCCGAATTCTTGTGTGCCAACAGCATCGCGGAAGCTATCGATTGGTCATTCATCTTGGTCATATCCGTCTGGGGAGCAGACGGAGCAGGGTTATGCAGTCCGTATTTGATATCATAAGTATGGGCCGTATGCATCGGCATCATCTTGGTCTGGGCAGTATGGTAATCGTGTGTATACGATACCAATTGATTGTAGGATTGAGTTGCCGTCTGGATGTGACGGTGGAGCATTTCCCGTAAAGTGGGGTCCTGACACTGCCTTTCATACATCGAAAAATGTTCAATCATGCACTTCTTCTCCGACAGGATCTCATGAACTTCCATCGTTTCGTGTGCGCCAAAGGGCATCTGGGTTCACTCCTTGATCTGGTGATGGGAAAACCTTACTTATCCAGCGCTAGGATTCCCAATTCTCTTCTGTCTTATGCGATCGAACGATAGATGTCATCATAAAAATCGGCTTCCGACATGGCGATCTTCACGCCCGCCCGGTAGATGGTCTCCAGGTCATCCGAACCGGTATGCTGAATCAGGATGTCTTTGCACAGTTGGTAGTGGCGTGGTTCATGCGAATCGGCATGTGCCATCCAGAAGGTGACGTTCAGGTTCCTGTCCCTGTTGTAGTTGGGATGCTTCAGCCCCTTCCCGATCAACCCCATAACTTCACCCGCGAACAGTTCGGAACCTAACCCCACGGCCGCCATGGCTTCCAGGGGAGTGGCGGATTGCAGAAAACGGATAAAGGTATCCACCGCTTTTTTGGCTGCCGGGGAATCCGGGTAGTTGGGCACATGTTCTTCATTGATTTCGATATCCGGTGCGGCCGATTCCAGGAAAGTCCGGTACATACGGGAATGGTATGCTTTTGGATTGCCCCTGCCCGCCTCATCCCACAGATTGTCCGCAATCGGGACCCACCATTTGTCAAGCGGCTCCATAGCCGCAATCGCCGCCCCCAGCACCCTTGGAAAATTTCGGCTGTAATAACTATAGTGCAGGGCAAATTCCGCAATCTGCCGTTCACTGAATTCCCCGTTCAGAAGGGCTGTCAGGAACGGACCTTCGATAATCCGCTCCCTCACCTTGTCCATTACGGCTTGTTCCACTTCTTCGTATGCATGAAACGCGTTGCTCTTCATATACCGGCTCCTCCCTTTCTTAGCTTCCAATACTTATCCAACATGTGAATAGTAGGCCAACCGGATGCAGACGTCAACACCGCATCGAATGATTCAGCTGCTCGAGAAACGACTCTCGATGGTCCGGGAGAAATTAGTAATTGGGCATACGAAGAGGGCTGCCCCTTATTATTTATCTAATCAAGTTTCACACCCGATTCCCCTTATAGGAACAAATTGAAGGATCTGAAGCCGCGAGGTCCGACACAGAAGCTGCCATCTGCAGAGGTAAGAAAAAAATTGGACTGTATTTCAGGCTTATTCTTATCGAATCAAAGGCAGCCCCCAATAGAGGACTGGTTTTCAGTCCTAAATGCTACTTTTTACTTGTTCACCTCGAAATTTTCCCAATAAGACTGACAATCAGTTCTATTCCGGAGATCACAATCAACAAGTCAGAAATAGGGCTGAAAATCAGTTCTATTTCCCCATCGGTTACATTATTTATGAGGAAGTCCCTACGAGAGCTGATGGGACAGCCCTTTTCAGCCAAAACGACAGTTCAGTCCATCCGCTGCATCCCTTTGTTGTCAAACCCGGACAGTGATTTGGGAGTTCCCGGGAGGCTTGCGTTGTAGTTCATGTCGGGCATATTTGCAAACCCTCCTTTTGCCGGTTAGGGTTTGTCAGAGTTCTGCGCCCTATTCAAGGCACTTTCCGTTGAACTTGCCAACCATCCGCTCCCAGACTTCCCTTGTAATGGGTCCGAGATTGGAGCGGTACATTCCAAGGGAAATCTCGCAGCCATCCCGGTCGTTCTCCGACTCAAATACGGCCGCCACTTTCGTCTCATTCTCCAATCTGAAAGACAATACATATCCTGTTTCCGTCATACCGTCCCCCCTGTATGGCCCAATCAGTTGTGAACCACTTCCCAGTTATGATCGCAAGTGGCTTCAATGGTTCCCCGTTCCAGGATATAGTTGGCGATCAACTCCGACACATCGGTCGGAACGTCACGTACCACTTCTTTTCCCTGGAACATGAAGTAATTCCCACCACCGCCTGCCCTGTAGTTGTTCATTACCACTTCATACAGTCGGTCCATTTGTACCGGTTGTCCCTTGTAAGTTAATTTTTCAACTCGTTCCCCGAAGGGGCGGGAGATGTTGATCCTGTATTCGATTCCCTCCCACATGTCATAGTTGTAATGCTGGGGCTTCGGTGTGGTAAATTCCGGATTGACCTGAATATCCCCGCCTGTATAGGTTGCAAAATAGGAAGCGCTTTGTTCAAGCGCGTCTTTGATATCTTGCCCCGTAATTCGCAGGACACGTAGTGTGTTCGGATATATGTAATTGGCCACGATGTCGCGCATGGTCACATCAGTGCCCAGCCCGGGCGAGTGATTGTCAAACAATGCAGTGTTGGAGATATCCGTTTGTGCATACTCCATTTGCACTTTGTTGAAGAATTCAATGAGCGGATTGTCTCTCAGACGAATGGCCATGGGGTCGGTAACCCGCATGTCCCCTTTGATTTTGCCAATGGGCTTGTCCAGCCAGATCTGGGTCTTCTCCTCATAAGCACTGACCATTTCAAGGATCACCGGGTCAGCCTCAATGTTCTCAACCGAAAGAAGGTCCGACTTCTTGTTGACAACACGCCATCGTCCGTCATGCTTCACCAGAGTAACAGTCACTTTGCCAAGCGCTCTGGCTTGGTGTCCAGGCTGTATAACTGCTACTCCATTTACCGTCATCCCTGCGATAGACCGGTGCTGATGGCCGGTCAGCAGCACATCAATACCAGGAACCTCCATACACAATTGGAATCCTTGATTCTCCCCCGTCAATTGCTCAGTCCTGGTGCCTGTTTCCAAATCCCGTTCAAAACCCCCGTGGTAGGAGACAACCACCAGATCGGCCTGTTCCTTGTCGCGGAGAACAGGAACCCATTTTTTTGCCGATTCCACAGCGTCCAGAAACTCCGTCCCCTCAATATGTCTGGGGTTTTCCCAATTCGGGATATACTGGGTGGTTAAGCCCAGAACACCCACCCGCACTCCTTCGGCAAACTCTTTGATCAAGTAGGGTTTCCCGAAGTAAGGCTCTGTCGTTCCGGACTTTACAATATTGGCGGACATCCAGGGAAAATCCGATTCCCGGATCGCTTTCATCAGCACGTCCTGTCCATAGTTAAATTCATGGTTTCCCAATACCGCAGCGTCATATTGGAGGTAATTCAACACTTTTACCAGCGGGTCAACCGGTTCATTGTCAATTCTCGCATGGTAATAGGCCAAAGGAGTTCCCTGAATCAAGTCGCCGTTGTCAATGACCAGCAGGTTGGGGTGTCTTTCCCGCTCCCTGCGGATCAGTGTCGATATTTTGGCCAGTCCCAGTTCACTTTCCTGATTGTTGGCATAATTGATCGGCAAGATGTTGCCGTGAACGTCGCTCGTTTCAAGGATGCCAATGGTAATGGAACCGCTGCCGGAATCTGTCATAGTCGGTTCCTCCTCTCAGTTCCTGTTTGCTTTACCATAGTAACACACTCCTGTCGAAACTCAACGATCGGCCCCAATAGATTGACCGAATGCCGATTTTTGCGACAAATCTTACTAAAGTTTAACATGAAAGTAATTATGCGTTATGCTATAGTATGGAATGGATTTAGTAAAAAAGTGCCTACCGTTTAAAGGCACAAAACGGAGGTTATGTCATGTTAAAAAAGGCGGTAATGGCAGGTTTGACCATGGTTCTGGCCGCAGGACTGCTGGCAGGTTGCGGTGGCGGCAAGAATCAAACCGCTCCGAATCAGGGGCAAGGTGGCGGCAGTGCCGCAAAAGGGTACGTTCCAAAGGAACTGAAGGTTCAATTCGTGCCTTCCCAGAATGCGGAAACACTGGAAGCAAAAGCAAAACCGCTTGAGAAGCTGCTTGGGGACAAACTGGGTATCCCGGTAAAAGTAAGCGTCTCCACTACTTATAACACCATCATTGAAGCCATGGCTTCCAAGCAAGTGGATGTCGGATTCCTCCCGCCGACCGCTTATGTATTGGCAAAAGAAAAAGGCGCGGCCGAAGTTATTTTGCAAGCCCAGCGCCTTGGCGTGAACCCGGATGGTTCCAGCAGCAGCGATCTTGTGGATTTCTACCGTGCGATGGTTGTTGTAAAAGCCGGCTCCCCGATAAAAGAACTGAAAGACCTCAAGGGCAAGAAAGTGGCTGTACAGGATGTAACCTCTTCCGCCGGTTATGTATGGCCGGCAGTTGAACTGAAGAAAGCCGGTGTTGACCCTGAGAAGGACATTCAGGCAGTAAAAGTAAAAGGACATGACAAAGGAATTCTGGCCGTTCTGAACGGTGACGCGGATGCCGCATTCGTATTCGAAGATGCCCGCAACACCGTGAAGAAAGACAAACCGGACGTATTCGAAAAAGTTTCCGTTCTCCACCGCACCGACAAGATTCCGAACGATACCATCAGCGTGCGTTCCGACATGGACAAGGAATGGATCTCCAAGATCCAGAAAGCGTTCATCGAAATCGGCAAGGATCCGGCAGGCAAGGGAATCATCAAGGATATTTACACCCACGAAGGGTATGTAGAGTCCTCCGACAAAAACTTCGACATCGTCCGTGAATACTCCAAACAAGTCGGAAAGTAAACGCGACAAACCACGGGGCAATAGATCCCGTGGTTAATTTTTGTGTTTATACAAGCTTTTTGCGAATGTACCCGGAAATGATATCGATCAAAGTGACCATTACAATGATCCCCAGCAGAATAATGCCTACCCGATCCCAGGACCTTGCCTCCAGGGCAAAGATCAGAGGGGTACCGATGCCGCCTGCCCCGATAATCCCCAGGATGGCGGCGGAACGAACATTGATCTCAAAACGGTACAAGGTGAAGGACATAAATTCGGGCAATACTTGAGGGATAACCGCAAACCACAATGTCTGCAAACGGTTGGCGCCGGTGGCAGTCAAAGCCTCCGTCGGTCCAAGGTCCATATTCTCGATGGCTTCGGAGAACAGTTTCCCAAGCATCCCGATGGAGTGCAGCCCCAGAGCCAGAACACCCGCAAATGCACCCGGTCCCACAGCCTTGATAAACATGATGGCCAGCACAATCTCGGGGAATACACGAACCAAGGTAAGGACAAACTTGCCGGAACCGGATATCCATGATTGCCCGCTCATGTTATTGGCCGCCCAGAAGGCAAAGGGAACCGTCAGGACAGCTGTGATAAATGTCCCAAGAAAAGCGATGGCCAGTGTATCAAGCAACCCTCGCAGCAAATCTTCGCCCTCAGGCAAATACACATAACCCCAATCCGGGTTGAACAGGCCTTTCAGGATAGCTACCGTAATCTCGCCGGCAGTTTCCTTGATTCCAGTGAATTCAATGCCTGTGAAGGACCAGATGTAGATAGCAACAACCAGCAGCGCAACAATCCAATAGCGAAGTCGTTTCATAACAGTTTCTCCCGGGCTTTGGTACTGACATAATCAATGAGCAGGACAACGGCCAAAGTGGCAATAATGATAGTGTTGGTTTGCTGATATCGGAACAATCCAAGGGTACTGTCCAGATACAGACCGATCCCACCGGCACCGACCAACCCCAAAACGGCAGCCGCTCTCACGTTCACTTCAAATGTATAAAGAAAATAGGCGGTGAATGTCGCCAGCACCTGCGGAACCACGCCAAAGTGAATCCACTGCAGCTTGTTGGCTCCCACTGCGGTCATCGCCTCAAGCGGTCCCGGGTCAATCGCTTCAATCGACTCATACAGCAGTTTTGAAATAAGTCCAAAAGAAAAAAATGAAAGCGCCAAAACACCTGCTA
This sequence comes from Effusibacillus lacus, assembly GCF_002335525.1. Taxonomy (NCBI): domain Bacteria; kingdom Bacillati; phylum Bacillota; class Bacilli; order Caryophanales; family Alicyclobacillaceae; genus Effusibacillus; species Effusibacillus lacus. The sequence continues at coordinate 87,583 of NZ_BDUF01000086.1, read as the reverse complement.
CCGGGCCAATTCCAAAAATTGCCACAAAGACGGCTGCAAACAGCAGGTCCGGAATTGTCCGGATCAGATTGAGGATAAAACGGGCCGGATGGTATAACCATGGAGACCTTGTTACGTTGCTTGCAGCAAATAAAGAGACAGGCACTGCAAAGATGGCACCAAAAGTCGTGCCAATCACCGCCATCTGGATCGTTTCCCCGAGCGGGACCCAAATCTTGTCCAGATAGCCCCAATCAGGCGGGAACATCTCCTTCAGCAATTTCCACATCTCAGGCATGCCGGTTGCCAGTTCGGTCCAGTTGGCTTCCGTTTTGACCGCACTGCCCCAAAGCAGCAGCAAAACAAGCAACCCGGTCAGTACCGATTTTGTCTTGGCGGGCGGCTTTAACGCTTCCTGACTCATTACGCCTCCACCCCTAACAACTCGTCCTTTTTGATCGGGCGGCCATAAATATCAGCAAATTGTTCATCGGTCGCTTCCGCAACGGGACCGTCAAATACAACCTGTCCCGCCCGAAGGCCGATGATTCGGGTCGCATATTCCCTTGCCAAATCAATAAAGTGAAGGTTGACAACCGTGGTGATGCCCAAATCCTGGTTAATACGCTTCAAATCGTCCATGACTTGTTTGGTCGTCAGCGGGTCAAGCGATGCAACAGGCTCGTCCGCCAGGATGATCTTCGGCTCTTGTGCCAAGGCTCTCGCAATGGATACGCGCTGCTGTTGTCCGCCGGACAGTTCGTCGGCACGGGCATAGGCTTTTTCCTTAATGTTAACCCGTTCCAACGCTTTCAGCGCCAGTTCCTTATCCTCTTTCGGCCATAGTCCCAACAACGTGCGCAGGGTGGAATGGTAACCCACACGTCCCGACAATACGTTCCGGATTACGGAAGAACGCTTGACGAGATTGAAGTTTTGGAAGATCATCCCGATATCCCGTCGGATCCTTCGCAATTCTTGTCCGGTCGCTTTGGTGATTGATTTGCCATCAATCAGAATCTCACCTTCGGTTATGTCATGCAGACGGTTGATGGAACGAAGCAAGGTGGATTTTCCTGCCCCGGAAAGTCCTACGATAACGACAAACTCCCCTTTGCCGATGGTAAGGTTAATATCCTTCAATCCTACAGTTCCGTTTGGATAGATTTTCGAAACGCTCCTGAAATCAATCATTCGTGAAACCAACCTTTTCTGTTGAGGTATGTCTTATTCCCAATGGCAAGCTTCCATCCGGTTTCCGTCCGGATCCCGGAAGACGAAATACTGGACAGTCCCGTCATCCTGAATCGCTTCCACATCTACGCCCCTGCCATGAAGTTTGGAGTGTGCCTCTTCAATGTTCTCAACGAAAAAAATTGGGTAGGTAGTGGAGAATCGTTTGGCCGGCAGCACTTCATCATATCCAAGCTGATAAAGAGTCAGTGGTGTCTCCCCGCCGACCTTATAAATCACAATCGGGTAGTCATCATCTCCGACAAAGGTCGGGGTCAACTCCAGCACTTCCTCGTACCACTTGCGCGCTTTCTTGATATTTTTCACCCTGAGAATCACTGTGTCGATTCTGGTAAAGAGGCCTGCCATTTCAGAGTCCTCCCTATTATTCCGTGCTTACTAGGTATTGGCATTCAGAATATCAAAGCAGTTCAGACTTGCTCCCCATGAGATCATATCATTAAGACAAAAAAATGTCACCGATGCATCACCGGTGACATTTTTTCTGAGGTTAACTGCTGACCACCTGTTTTTGTTTGGATTGCTTGGATTGCTTGACTTTGCCCGCCAGCAGCACTCCTGTAACGATGCCAATTACCAGTCCCCACTCCAAAAAGGGGTTTGCAAAATAATCTTTAAGCAGCTTCTCACCGGCAATCATCTTGGCGGCTGTCCAGGCAAGCACACTGGCTCCAATATAAATAATGGCGGGGTAACGGTTCAATAGCTTGATAAACAGTGTACTTCCCCAAATGACTATGGGAACACTGAACAAGAGTCCCAAAACCACCAGCAGGTAGCTTCCATGGGCCGCACCAGCTATCGCTAACACATTGTCGATTCCCATCACCGCATCTGCAATGATGACGGTCTGAACCGCTGCCATAACGGAATGGGCGGCTTTCACATCGTGCTTATTGTCGTCCGTCAGAAGTTTGTATGCAATCCATATCAGCAACAGGCCTCCGATCAGCATCAGGCCCGGGATTAACAACAGCCAGACCACGGCGACTGTTGCCAGGGCACGAACCACAATTGCACCTAGGGTCCCCCACAAAATCACTTTCTTTTGCTGCTCTTTTGGCAAATTCCGGGCAGCCATGCCAATTACAATGGCATTGTCACCCGAAAGAACCAGATTGATGATGATGACAGCCAAGAGCGCCGAAAAGAAAGCGGCCGAAAACAATTCCATGCATCTTCCCCCTTTAGAGTTGTCCGGTTTCTCCTCAAACAAAGCGACCCTCACTCCAAGTTTGGTGAAGGCCGCCTTGAACGAAAAAAGACCTTCACCAAATTATGGCAAAGGTCTTGCTAACAACGTGTCGTTGCCAACAAAGCCGGAGACAACCGGAGTTCGGCAGTCCCGTAATGACGACTTTGCTGTACAGCTACTCCCCTTTGGAGGATATGCTTTTGTTATTATCATGTTACAGGAGGAACAGACACCAAGTCAATAGAAAAATACTTACTAAACCTGCGCTTGCGAGTCATTCCTTCCTGCATCTCTCTTCCATGCCCAATAGAGCAGCGCGATGCCTGCAAGGATCAGAATCAGGCTTACCAGCTGCGCCACACGCAGCGGTCCCAGCATCAGACTGTCGGTTCTGAGTCCCTCGATAAAGTACCGTCCGACCGAGTACAGGATCAGGTAGGAGAACATGACCTGCCCGTCAAACTTCTTGAACTTGTGAAGGAGCAGCATCAGGATTCCAAACACCAGCAGGTTCCATAACGATTCGTACAGAAACGTCGGCTCATAGTACGCACCGTTGATAAACATTTGTTCCTTGATAAAATTCGGGAACATGTTCATAAATTCCTCGGGCACTTCACCCCCGTGAGCTTCCTGATTGATGAAATTGCCCCATCGTCCGATTGCCTGTCCGAGAATCACGCTTGGCATGATCAGATCACCGAATAACAACACGGGCATCTTGTGTCTGCTGACATACCAAATTCCGCCCAGGGTTCCCCCAATCAGACCTCCGTGGATGGCAAGCCCGCCATGCCATATGGCGAATGCCTCCCATATGTTGTCCTTATAATTGTCCCATTCGAATATCACATAGTATGCACGGGCCCCAATTATGGCCAGTGGAATTATATACATGGCCATGTTCAGAATATGTTCCGGATCAATCCCGAACTTTCTGGCATGAAATTGGGCCAGCAGAACCCCGAATACGAAAGCGCTCGTCATAATGATCCCATACCAATGGATCTTTAACGGGCCTATCGTAACTGCGACCGGATCGATCATTTCCATCACCTCGCGGCTTATTGTACCATATCTCCCCGTCATAAGGGAAAAGCCGTTTCCATATAGTGATAGGAAGAAAGGGGGATCTCCATGAAAAATCCGGGTATTGCCGCTGTGCTGTCATTCTTTTTTGCGGGACTTGGCCAGATCTACAACGGCCAGATCGGAAAAGGAATCGGTTTTATCGTTGCTTATTTCATATCCGTACTGCTGATGTTTGTCCTGATCGGCTTTATCACGACCCCAATTCTATGGATTTGGGGCATGTACGATGCATATAAAACAGCCGAAAGAATCAACCGTGAAAGTTCAGGCGCCTTGTGACAGTCAGGTACAAGTCGTGATAGATCTATCACGACTTAAGGCAGGAGGTGAATAACATAAAAAAAACACCCCTTATCACTTGGTAAAATAAGGGGTGCTTTCATTTTTTCATTAGCCCACCGAACCTTCCATCTCAAGCTCGATCAGACGATTCAGTTCCACCGCATATTCCATAGGCAGTTCTTTCGAGAATGGCTCAATGAAACCGGATACGATCAGGCTGGTTGCCTGATCTTCCGACAGTCCACGGCTCATCAGGTAGAACAGCATATCTTCCGATACTTTCGAAACAGTAGCTTCATGTTCAATGGAAACGTTGTTTTCATTAATTTCCATAAACGGAATCGTGTCAGAGACCGAACCGTCATCAAACATTAACGCGTCGCATTTGACATTCACTTTGGAGCCTTGTGCGTTGTCCGCCACCTTCACCCAACCGCGGTACGTAGTTTTCCCGCCGCCTTTGGAGATGGATTTGGAAACAATGGTGCTGGAAGTATTGGGTGCCAGGTGGAAAACCTTCGTTCCGGCATCCTGATGCTGATCCTTACCGGCAAAGGCAATGGATGTGATTTCCGCGCGGGCGCCTTCCCCTTTCAGGATTACAGCAGGATATTTCATCGTCAACTTGGAACCGATGTTGCCGTCAATCCACTCCATTACCGCATTCTCATGAGCAACGGCACGCTTGGTCACCAGGTTGTATACGTTGGGCGACCAGTTCTGGATCGTGGTGTAACGGACTCGGGATCCGGCCAGGCAAACGATTTCCACAACCGCCGAGTGCAGCGAATCGCTGGAATATTTCGGCGCGGAGCATCCCTCCACATAATGGACGAAAGAGCCTTCTTCCCCGATGATCAACGTCCGCTCAAATTGGCCTGCGTTCTTTGTATTGATTCGGAAGTATGCTTGGAGCGGAATTTCCACGTGCACGCCTTTTGGAACCCAGATAAAGGAACCGCCGGACCAAACTGCGGAGTTCAACGCCGCAAATTTGTTGTCTGAGGGCGGGATGACCGTGCTGAAATATTTCCTTACAATCTCCGGATGTTCGCGAACCGCAGTATCCATATCGGTAAAGATCACGCCCAGATCTTCCAAATCCTTGCGCATGCTGTGGTACACAACTTCCGATTCGTACTGGGCGGTAACCCCTGCCAGGAAGTTGCGTTCCGCTTCCGGAATCCCCAGTTTGTCAAAGGTCTGCTTTACGGTGTCGGGGACGTCTTCCCAGCTTTGAACCGCTTTGTCAGTCGGGCGAACGTAGTAATGAATATCGTCGAAATCCAGATCATCCAGATCCTTCGTCCACCAGGGCATCGGCATCTTGGAGAAGATGTCGTAGCTCTTGAGACGGAAATCGGTCATCCAGCCCGGCTCGTTCTTCATTTCCGAGATCTTTTTGACAATCTCACGGTTCAACCCTTTCTCCGACTTGAATACATAATTTTCCGGGTCTGAGAAGCCGTATTTATAGTCCTGGACAATATCCACCGCTGCATTCTTCTCGGTAATTTCCTCTCGCGTTTTAGCCATTTTGGATTCCCTCCTTTTTATCCAAGCCTTGTTCCAGCGCTTTCCAAGCCAGTGTGGCGCATTTGATACGCACCGGATATTTTGAAACTCCCTGCAGGGCTTGCAATTCGCCGAGGTCTTTGTAGTTTCCCTCAACGCCCTTCATCATGTCGTAGAAACTTGCGATCAGCTGGCGAGCTTCCTCAATTGACTTTCCCTTCAATTTCACGGTCAGCATTGAAGCACTGGATTGGCTGATGGAGCAACCGTGTCCGTGAAACTTCGCATCCGCCACTTTCCCCGTCTCATCCAGTTTCAGATGGATCCCAATCACATCTCCGCAAGTCGGATTGGCCAACTCCATACCTACGTCGTAATTTTCAATTTTCCCCTGATTGCGGGGCTTCTTGTAATGATCCAGGATCACATCCTGGTAGAGGCTATCGAGTGACATAACCGAACAACTCCTTCACTTTTTGGAGGGAAGTGACAAGACGGTCAATGTCTTGTTCATCGTTGTAGATATAGAAACTGGCCCGATTGGTTGCGGCAACGCGTAACCATTTGTGAAGGGGTTGCGCGCAGTGGTGACCTGCCCGAACCGCCACTCCCTCCGCATCCAGGACCGTTGATACATCATGCGGATGTGTGTCGTCAATGTTGAAAGCAATCAGTCCGGTCCTCGGTTCCCGTGGACCATACATTTGGATGCCTTCCACCTGATCCAGACGATCCCAGGCATAAGCCAGCAGATCTTCTTCATGCTTTCTTACATTGTCCATTCCCAGATCGGTCAAGTAGCCGATGGCTGCAGCCAATCCTACGGCTCCCACAATGTTGGGCGTCCCTGCCTCAAACCTTGCCGGAACTTCCGCCCAGTTGGATTCGTAGTAGTCTACCAGACCTATCATGCTTCCGCCAAGCTGGAAAGGTTCCATCACGTCCAACAGCTTTCCTTTGCCGTAGAGAAACCCTATCCCAGTCGGTCCCAACATCTTGTGGCCAGATACGGCAAGGAAGTCAGCGTCAAGATCCTGAACGTCAATTCTCAGATGGGGAGCACTTTGGGCCGCATCGACAATAACAACTGCGCCAACCGCATGTGCTTCCGCAATGAGGTCTTTAACAGGCACAATGGTTCCCAACACATTGGAAGCATAGGATACAGCCACAATCTTGATGTTCCCCTGTTTCAGGAAAGAACGGTACTGCTCCCTGTCAAGATGGCCTTCTGCAGTCAACTCCACCATGTACAGCTTTGCTTTGGTCAGTTTGGCAATTTGCTGCCAGGGAACCAGGTTGGAGTGGTGCTCGAGCAGGGTAACAACAATGCCGTCGCCTTCCTTTAGATTGTGTAATCCGTATGCGTACGCCACCAGGTTGATCGCTTCCGTGGTGCCCCGTGTAAACACAATGTTCTGCGGAACAGGAGCGTTTACAAATCGCGCAACTTTCTCCCGCGCTTCTTCATAAGCTGAAGTCGCTCTTTCCCCCAGGGTGTGTACACCACGGTGAACATTTGCATGGCTGGTTGCATAATATTGAGACATGGCTTCCACAACCTGTCGCGGGATTTGCGCACTTGCTGCAGAATCCAGATAGGCAATCGGTTTTCCGTTTACTTTCTGTTGTAATACCGGGAAATCCTGCTTAATCTGTTTGACATCCAACACGGGTTACCACCCCAGCTTTCGATCAACCAATGATTGTACCTCTGCACGTACGTTTTCAAGCGGAATCAGCTCCGTGACCGAGCCGAAAAAGCCTTCCACAATCATTCTCTGCGCCTGTTTCAACGGGATTCCGCGACTCTGGAGATAGAACAGATGGGCTTCATCGATCCGACCGACCGTTGCCGCGTGGCCGGCTCCCGCCACATCCGTTTCCTCAATCAGGAGACCTGGAATGGCATCTCCTTTTGCGTTTTCCGAAAGAATCAGGCTGTTCTCTTTCTGATAGGTGGAAGATCCTTTCGAACCCGGCAGAATGTGGCCAAGTCCCCGCCAGATCGTCTTCGCTTTGTCATTCATGACACCTTTTGCAACAATATCAGAAGTAGTGTTGCGCCCCTGGTGAATCATCGAAGCGGAAACGTCAAGAGACTGCTCGTTGGAACCAAAGAACACCACCACCGCTTCCGAATTGGCGCCGTCTCCGTCTACATAGGAAGTGTTCTCGGAACGGGCAATCTTTCCGCCAAACTCACTGGCAACCCATTTCACTTCCGAGTCGCGTCCCAGCAAGGCACGACGGGGATGGAAGCTGTAAGTTCCCAGATCGAAATTCTGCAGTGAGATATAGGTAATCTTTGCGCCGTCCTGGGGGAAAATCTCAACCGCACCGCTATGGATATTGGTTCCGCCCTGCAGATCAGACCCGGAATACTCCAGCACGGTTATTTGGGAGAACGCTTCCGCAACAATCAGTGTGTGATTGAAAATCCCGACATTCGGAATATCTCCGTAGGTAAATACCTGGAACGGAGCGTCAATCACTACGTTCTTCGGAACATAGAGGAATGCCCCGCCGGTCCGCAATGCGTAATGCAGTGCGGCAAATTTGCTTTCTTTATAGGTGTAAAGTTTACCGAGATACTTCTCGACTTTCTCCGGGTACTCAGCAATCGCATTCTGCAAGCTGGTCAGAATGACCCCTTTGGCTTCCAGTTCCGGGTTCAGTCGGATCTCCGTCACATCACTGTTATAATGAACAATTACACCGGCCGCTTCAGAATCAATCCGGCTGCAAACCGCTTCCGGTGTTTCTTTCTTGCCGCCCACCGGGATCAGAGAATCGAGCGGCACCTCTTTCAGGCGAAGGTTTCGCCATCCCTCGTCCTGTTTGGGAAGGTCAAGTACATCGTAAGCTTCCAGTGCTTGCAACCGAAGTTCCTTGGCCCAACCCGTTTCCTGAAAACGATCGGCCAACTGGCGAACAGCCGGCTCAATCTCAGAACTGATGACCTTCGTCATGCTTTATACCTCCCCGCCAACGGACACTTGGCCTCTGATCCAGTCGTATCCTTTCTCTTCAAGCTCAAGGGCCAATTCGGGACCGCCGGAACGGACGATACGACCGTCCATCATTACATGGACGAAGTCCGGTTTGATGTATTCAAGCAAACGGTGATAGTGGGTGATGATCAGCACTCCCAATTCCGGTCCGCGCAGTTTGTTGACACCGTCTGCCACAATTTTCAGAGCGTCAATGTCAAGACCGGAGTCGGTCTCGTCAAGAATGGCGATCTTTGGTTCAAGCAGCGCCATCTGCAGAATTTCATGGCGCTTCTTCTCGCCGCCGGAGAATCCTTCATTGAGATTCCGGTTCGCAAATGACATATCCATCTTCATCATTTGCATCTTTTCCTGCATGATGGAGTAGAACTCGAACACTTCCATTTCAGTACCTTTGACAGCATTGTAGGCTTGCCGCAAGAAATTCTTCACCGGTACTCCGGGAATCTCGGCAGGATATTGGAATGCGAGGAACAACCCTTCACGCGCCCTCTCGTCGACTTCCATCTCCAGCAGGTCTTTTCCGCCAAGGGTCACTTGGCCGTTCGTCACTTCATAACGGGGATGGCCTGCCAATGTCATGGAAAGGGTCGTTTTGCCCGTTCCGTTAGGTCCCATGATGGCGTGTACTTCCCCGCCTTTCACCGTCAGGTCGAATCCTTTTAATACTTCCTTGCCTGCCACGTTCACGTGCAAGCCTTTGACTACCAAATCTGCCATGATGCTTCCCCCTAACCTTCCTTCAACTGTAGTCTTTGGTATTTCTATTTGCTTTCCAATTGGATCAGGGGATTCCCCCGTTCCACAATTTCCCGAAGCGTAATGTTGTCAAGCACGGAAACCATTGTATCACGCAATTTCTCCCAAACAAACTTGGTTGTGCAAGTTTCCGATTTGTTGCAGCATTCATCATCTACTTCGGCATGCAGACAATCAACAGGAGCAATCGGCCCTTCCAATGCCTTGATAACCTCTCCTGCCGTTATCTGATCGGATGGACGTGACAACGTGTACCCGCCCCGAGGACCGCGAACCGCAGTCACAAGGCCAGCTTTCCGCATGGCGAACAGAATCTGTTCCAGAAACTGATCCGGAATCTGTTCCGCGGTCGCAATTGTCCTGATCGGTATCGGACCATCAGTCTCCCGCTGGGCAAGATATGCCATGGCAATCAGTCCGTAATGGCCACGGGCAGACAGTTTCAACCCATCCACCTCCCAATTCCTGAGTAAATTGGTCAGGAATATTCCCAAGAAAGAAGTCAGGCTTAGATTGGAATTACCCTGACTTAGAATGATTATATTCTCAATTCATTATATGCTAATTGAGAAAAAACGGCAAGCACCCCAAAAGAAAAATGGAATACAGCATTATGGTTACCCTCTTGTTGGAGGTTTATTTATGAAAAACTTTATCCTTCCAGTTTTGCCAAGAAGCTCCCCAGTTCGGAATGCCGTGCCCAGTACGTGACGACCTGCTGGTTCGACCGGCGTTGCGTGATGTCGAAGTCCTCTTCCCTTGGCACGATCAAAATTTCATCGCCGGAATCCAACTCCAGTACGATCCCTTCTTTGCCGACGCGAGGATTTTCATATGCCCGTTTTTGGATGAATGAGGCTTCGTTGTACCAGTCCACCAACTGCTGTTTTTCAAGACCGGTGGCTTCCCGTTCCGTGTTGTTCTCAAATACGCGAATGGTTTTCACTTTGGCAGCGTCAATTTTTTTATGGACTTCAAACGGACGAAGCAGTTTGACCATCCAAAACGTCGGCAAGCATAACAGAAATACCAGGACCAATGCAATGATATGACTGGTCCAGTTCAGCATCTCAAAAGACATGATAGTGGTTCCCTCCTCAAACAAATCGGTCAATCAGCAACCCTGCGGCCAGAACAATCAGAATCAGTCCGGGAACTTTCTCCGCTTTCTTCCCAAGCAGGGGTTGAATCTTTTGGGCGAATGAAATGCCCAGCCATGTAAAGAAGAACGCCTGAACCCCCAGGATCATGGATGTTTCAAGAACGGGAAGACCAATCAACCCATAGGAAGATCCGACGAACATTTCATCCAGACTGATCAGGATTCCTGTAATGAGCAAAGTGGTACCTCGTAAGGCACCAGCCAGCCTGTGCACCAACCTCTCGTCCTCTGCTTCGTCTTCCAACAGGAAATAGACGCCGATTCCAAAGAGCAGAACCACACCGGCGTAAAAAGCCCACTCCTCAAATAGATTCCCCAGCGAAGATCCGAGGAAGAACCCAAATAAAGGCATAATCGCTTCAAACAGCGAGAAGGCAAGAGCGGTGCGAAACTTGTTGCGGGCACCCGAGAGTCCTATGGCGGTGGAAACCACCAAGTTGTCAATCCCAAGCGAAACAATCACAGCCAGCATGATCATGAACATGGATGAAAGTCCCTTTCGTTATCTGGGGTAAAACGATCTTGAAGCTGCACTTGGCTTCCCTATTATACTAAACAGAGTCTTCATAAAAAACAAGTTATGAAAAGAGCGGCCCCAAAGGCCGTCTTTCGTCCGTCTCACGGAACCAGTACGAGTTTGCCGATCGTTTGTCTGCCTTCCATCAGGTCTTGAACAAGACCTGCTTCCGCCAATGGATACACGCCGCCGATGAGGAACTTGACCTGGCCGGTGGCAGCCCAGGTCAGCAATTCTTTCAGGCTTTGCAGGAACCGATCCGGTTGTTCCATCAACTTTCCGAGGAAAAATCCGGTTACCGTCTGGTTCTTGCCCATCAGCTGAACAGGAACCAAAGTGCCGCGCTCTCCGCTGGCAGCGCCAAAAACCACCATCCGTCCGTAATCGGCAAGACACTTCAGATTCTGCTGGATCATATCACCGCCTGCGATCTCCAGGATCACATCCGCCCCTTTGCCGCCAGTCGCCTCAAGCACCTCCTGCGGCCAATCCGGCAGCGTATAATCGATGGTGATATCCGCACCCGCTTGCTTTGCCAGATCCCTTTTTTCCGCTGTACTGGCCGTCCCGATGACCAATCCGGCACCGAATTTCTTGGCCAGTTGTACGGACAACAGGCCTACGCCCCCTGCCGCCGCATGTACCAGCACCGATTCTCCCGGCTGAAGTTGGCCGGATGTCTTCAGCACATGATAGGCGGTTAATCCTTGAAGCGGGATCGCCACCGCTTGAGTATAGTCAAGTCCGGAGGGAATGGGAATCAGTCCGTTGGTGTGCGCAACCGCATATTCCGCATAGCCGCCTCCTTTATGCAGCAGGGTAATGACCGGCTGACCCACCCATTTTTCATCGACACCTTCACCCACTTCCCGGACAATTCCTGCAATCTCGACACCGGGCACAAACGGAAGCGGGGTCGGCACCACGTACCGCCCGTAACGGCGGGCAATATCCGCATAGTTGATGCCGCAAGCTTTCACTTCAATCAATACTTCATTGGCACGCGGCACCGGCTTGTCGATATCTTCCAGAGTAAGCACATCAGACTTGCCATACTGGTGAAAACGGATCGCTTTCATGGAAACTCCCCCTGTCAATCGGATGACTGCCACATTCTCAATTATACGGGTGAAATCCTTTTCTCACCCCTCCAAGCTTTTACTCGTAACGGGCGGCTCTTTTCCAAGGAGCCGCTTTTCCTTCTTTTTGGACTCCATTGCCAGCAATAGCACGGTAAAGATAATGCACACCCCGCCGATGGCTTCAAACAGACCCAGAGACAGGCTGAGCCAAAGAACTGATGCAAGGACCGCCGCAAGCGGTTCGGCGGAGTTCAGCATTCCCGCTTCCGCCGGGGATATATAACGCAAACTTTCAAGCACCAGGTAAAAGGGAATCAAAGTTCCAAACAGAATAACGAAGCCAATCAACGACCAGGAAAGGCTGGTCAATTGCAAGCCATCCATCTGCCAGGGCGGATTAACCAGTGACAACCCAATGCCGCCGATTGCCATTCCCCACCCGACAATTGTCAGGGAACCCCATTTTCTCAACAGATTGACAGGATATAAGGTGTAAAAAGCGGCTGTTACAGCAGCCCCAAGTCCCCAGGCAACAGCAGCTCCCGATATGGAAAGTTCCTCCGTGGAACCGTTTGTCACCAGCAAGAAGGTCCCAAGAAGCGCCAGCCCCAAGGCAAGGAATTCAAGCAGCCCCGGAATCCGGCGGAAACGGAGCGCCAGATAAAGTGTTATGAATACGGGTCCCAGAAACTGCAGGAGCGTGGCAGTGGCAGCATTCCCGGCTTCAATCGCGGCAAAGTAGGTGTATTGCACCCCAAGCATCCCGAGAAGGCCAAAAATCATAAGCTGAATCCGGTCCTGCCGGCTCTTCCATACGGACCAGACGTTATCCCTGTTGACTTGGGCCAACCCCAGGGCGAGTAGCAGCACACCGGCTATAATCAATCGAATTGTCACCAACCACCCCGGGCGTATGCCTTCGTGTTGGAACAGATATTGTGCTGCCGTTCCGGAAAGTCCCCACAACGAGGCCCCCAGAAAAGCCATTGCCAATCCTTTGTATCTGGAAATCAACTGCGATTCCGCTACAGTGGTCTGCATATCGTTTCTCCTTACCCTTTACAGATTCGGAATCTGCCAGTCAATCTCATAACTCCCCATCTGCCTTAGCAATTCATTCGCGCGGGAAAAGTGACGGCAGCCGAAAAATCCCTTGTTGGCAGAAAAAGGACTTGGATGGGCCGCCTTCAGAATCGGGTGCCTTGACGATGTGATCAGTTCCGATTTTTTCTGTGCGTGGCTGCCCCACAACAGGAAGACCACCGGACGTTCCCGTTCGTTCAGCGTCCGTATCACCTGGTCGGTAAAGATTTCCCACCCTATGCCTTTATGCGAATTCGGTTGGTTCTTTCGCACGGTCAAAACCGTGTTCAATAAAAGTACACCCTGCTCAGCCCATTTGGCCAGATACCCGTTGTTGGGGATCTGACATCCGAGGTCGGTTTGCAGCTCCTTGAAAATGTTTTGCAGGGATGGGGGCGGCTGTATACCGGGTTTGACAGAGAAACTTAATCCGTGAGCTTGTCCAGGTCCGTGATAAGGGTCCTGCCCCAGGATGACCACTTTAACCGAGGAAAAAGGAGTCAGGTGCAACGCGTTAAAAATATCGTATTTATCGGGGTAAACGACCTGAGTTCGGTACTCCTCAATCAGAAACCGCCGCAGTTTGAGATAGTAGGGCTTTCCAAACTCGGGTTCCAGGAACTGCGCCCAGTCATTTTTTAAAATGGCCAAATTGAGATACCCTCCCTGCGCTTCAAGTTGTCAAATAACCCTTATCCACCGCGCTGCGGATCATTTCCCGGGCGAAGTCCCAAAGCGTTTCGGATCCCTCCCGAATGCTGCTGTTTCGCTCAAGCACCCTGTCGCTCGTCAGGTTATGCCTGCGCCAGGATTGACCCTCACTGAAGTAATTCTGCAGCATGGGCTGGAGTCTGTCCAAAGCGTTTGCGTAGCTGGATTCAGGTGTTTTCCGCTCCTCAAATTCCCGCCAGAGAGCAAAAATTTCTTCGGCCTGGTCAGGAGGCAGCAGGTTAAACAGCCGGTCGGCTGCCTGCAGTTCCCGTTCTTCCTTGTCTTCATAGCCTTTGACATCATAGGCGAAGGTGTCGCCCGCATCAATTTCCACAATGTCATGGATCAGCAGCATCTTGACCACACGCAGCAGATCCAGATCCGGTTGATTGGCATATTCGGAAAGAACAATGGCCATCATGGCCAAATGCCAGGAATGCTCGGCGTCATTCTCGTTTCGGGTCTTGTCCGTCAGAAACGATTGCCGAAAGATTTGCTTCAGTTTATCAATCTCCATGAGAAATTCGATTTGTCTCGCAAGTCTGTGGTTTGTGTAATCCAAAGTCTGTTCGCTCCCCGTCAGCTCATTTGCGTTCTTATTCCGGTACCGTCAATTCCAGATCTTCCAACAGCAGACTGGCTTCTCCGGCAGGCAGTTCCTCCACCGATCTGAGCTTCCGCTCGATCGTGCGCGATTTCTTGCTGGCCGTCTCGATGGTGTTGCTGGCTTCCTGCAGCTTCTTCTGGGTCTTGTCGAGAATGTCGCCAAATCTGACGAATTCGGTTTTGACTGCCCCCAACAACTGCCATACTTCGCTCGATCGCTTCTGGATCGCGAGCGTTCGGAAGCCCATTTGCAAGCTGTTCAACAAGGCTGTGATGGTGGTGGGTCCTGTTATGATCACACGATAATCCCTCTGCAAAGTTTCCCACAGTCCGGAACGCCTGAGCACTTCGGCAAACAATCCCTCGATCGGCAGGAACATAATGGCGAAATCAGTGGTGTCGGGCGGATTGATGTATTTCTCCTGAATGGTCTTGGCTTCCTGCTTGATTTTTGTTTCCAGCAATTTGGCTGCATCATGGGCCGCCTGCAGGTCTCCGGCTTCTTGGGCATCCAACAGCTTCTGATAATCTTCCAGCGGGAACTTGGAGTCAATGGGGAGCAGCACATGTTTCTGGCTGTCTTCCTTGCCGGGGAGTCTGATGGCAAACTCCACCCGTTCCGTGCTGCCTTTCCTGGTCGCCACGTTTTTCTCGTATTGCTCCGGGCTCAGGATCTGCTCCAGCAGGTTCTCCAGTTGGATTTCCCCAAGCGTCCCTCTTGTCTTGACGTTGGTCAGCACTTTCTTCAGGTCACCCACTCCGGCTGCCAGGGTTTGCATCTCCCCAAGGCCCTTATGTACCAATTCCAGCCGCTCGCTTACCAGTTTGAAGGACTCACCCAGACGCTTTTCCAGTGTTTCGTTCAGTTTCTCGTCAACGGTCTGCCGCATCTGCTCCAGTTTCTTGTTGTTGTCCTCCTGCAGCAGGGTAAGCTTCCGTTCGACCGTTTCCCGCACTTTCTCCAGCTTCTGTTCGTTCATTTGCGTCAGATCGTTCAATTGCTTGGAGAAGCTGTCCAGCAGGTTCTTTTGTTGAGTGGACATTTCGCTCATATTGGTAAGCAGCGATTGAGCCAAGGCGGTAATGGAATTGGCCATTTCTTCCCGGCCAAGTTTGGCGGTTACGACAGACTCTTCCCGATTCTTGGCAATCTCGTCGCGCAAAGCCTTTTCCAATTTTTCCTGTGATTTTTCCAGCAGCACCAACTGGTTTTGCAATGGATCCAACAGGTTGGTCGACTGCTTTCGCAGGAACAGAACCAAAAGCACAATCACATTTAGCGCCACAGATGCAACCAGCAAGATTTCCGTCATCCAGACAACCTCCGTTTCCTATCAACACAAGTATACCTGATTTGCCCACTGATAGACACGGAGTCCTTGCCGTACTTCATGAATGGAAGTCGGGATAGCGGATTTTCCATAACTTTGGGAAACCGAAGACAATCACAATAAAGACCCGTTCCAAACGGGCCACATCCTGCCTATTCCTGATACGCAATCAACTCTTTCAAGCACCCCAAGTATGGGGCCAAGCATTCATAAGAGATACCAAGACTCCGATATCATGGCTGAATTCAACCAAATACGGCTTGTTCTCGTCATCAAACAGAAGCAGCAAAGGCTTCTCTGAATCGCTTACCATCAGATACACTTCCTCCACCAGGAAGTTGACCCACTCATTCTCAACCTTCACCGGGGGTTCAATGGGAATCTTGCAGACCCTTCCCTCTTTTGGCATGACATTGACTCTTTCAGACAGACCGGTTATCGAGCCAAGACACAATCGAATCTCTTTCTGGATTTCCGCTGAATTGGGAACGGTATGCACCACTTTGCCTGCCTGTACGTCAAACACTTCAACGTTTGCGGCCAGAGCCAGTGAAGTGGGACTGGATAAGGCTATTCCGACAAGTAACGTTACAAGCAAAAGAAGCTTTCGCATTCCGTACACCTCGTCCTTATGCAGTAGTTCCAGTAGTATGCCCCTCGTTTCTTTCATCCATCGTTTTGCGTTCTGCTTCCTGTTTCTGCGTTTTCTTGGACAGCAGTTGGCCTGTTTTCTGGGTGGCCGCGGTCAGAAGTTCCCACTTCTTCTTAAACCACAGACGTTGCGTGATGAGCTTTTTCATTTTTTCCGGTTGCGGGAACGGATCTTTCATTCCGTTGACAATCAGAGTGATCTTGAAGCGGGGACCGGGCTCGTCCATCAGATAGGTTCCCAACTTGAACAAATCAGTTTTATGGAACAGATCATTCAACCGCAGGTTGATCTGCTGGAAGGACACCATGTCGACGTCCTTGGTGCAGCCAATGTTGATGATCATTTGCTTTCCTTCCGTGTAATCCTGTGGAAGATAGGGGGTGGAAATGGCATATTTCAAAGGTTCGTCGAATGAATCCCCTTCAAAGGTCCGGATGTAAACAGGCCCCCTGCCATTTCGCAAAAAAGTTTGGATGTCCTTGACGTCGATGTTCATCTCACCTGTGACCTGGATCATTTCCTCAATAGCGCGGATGGGGGCTTCCTCAAGAAGTTCGAATACCAGGTTCGCTTCCTGGATGGTGGTGCCGGGGGTAAGAATCTCCATCATTCCGTCACTGTGGAGATAGGTAATGGCGTCACACAGTTCTTTCATCTGGTAATATTGGCTGATCGCTTTCTGCAGGCGCTTCTTTCCTTCAAACCGAAAGGGAAACCGGAAGATGCCCACCAGGAGTACATCCCTTGACTTTAACCGGTACAGTTGCTCCATCAATCTCTCTGTTTCACCGGAATTGCCGCCCACAAAACGGAAAAAGCAAATGTCATCCCGCCCCATCATCGGCATGAGGATTCGATCTCTTTCCGATAATTCCTGCTTGATTTTGAAGATTCGAACCGGATTGACCATGGCCATTTCAACCCCCTTGTCCCTACCCCAATACTTTATTATAGCGGGAGGAGGATGCAAATATTGTCAAGGCTTGTCGACCGAACATGAATTCTTTCGAACTTCCCCCCCAACTCGGACAAACAATCAAATTGATTATCGTATATTCTTTGGTAAGGGGGAGATTCAAATGAACAATCGACGTTGGATCTGGGTAGCAATCCTCGTATTCCTAACAGGCATAGGTGCGGGAGCGCTTTATACGGTAGCCGATAGCCCGGATCGGGCCAATCAATGGCTGGCGCAAGCTGATCAAGCATTTGCATCAGGTCATTATGAAGAAGCATTGTCACTCTATAAAAAAGCGGCCACCATCAAATCCAAAAGCCCTGAGGTCCAGAGGAAGATCGAGCTTACCGAGCAAAAGCTGAAACAACCGCAAACAGATGCGTCAACGGCTGCAGCACCTCCGCAGTCTACCCAACCTGCTGCCACAGTCTCTGCCAAACAAACCGAAGTACCTGTGAATAAAGGGGAAGTTCCAAATCTTATAGGAATGACTTTGCCGGATGCTGAAAAATTATTGCTGAGTTTAAACATTCGATACGAGTATTACATTGAGGCTTCCGACAAGCAAAAGAATACAGTCTTTAAGCAGGTTCCGGAAGCCGGGAAGCCAATTCCGTCAGGCGGGCGTGTTACCTTCTACGTTAGCAGAGGATAGTATAGAGGAGGCCATTGTGTGCAGGACTATTTTGATTGGAATTCCGATGGGAAGCCTTTCACCTATTGAATTTGTCGTAGAGTTTGCTTTGATAAGTCCGAAACGCAGAGGTGCCGGGCATCTTTCTTTTCTCCATCAGGCTGTTGAAGCGAAGCATCTTCTCACTCAACTTCTTTTTGAGAAGCTCTCGTTCTTGATCGTCATGGCAGCAGTTCAACAGATCGTGAAGACTTAGAATCTCTTTCTGCAGCTGCATTTCTTCCGGAACCACCCCTGCGTTTTTCATAATCTTATAGCCCATGCGAAGGTCTTCAGGGACGGTAGAGAGGTCCTCCAGATTCAGGGGTTTTCCTTTGCCCGGCAGGTTCTTGAACTCCCCGTTCTCGATGGCCTCCCGGATCTTCTCTTCTGCGATCTTTTCCAGAATATCCATCATGCATCTCCAATCCTCAGGCGCTGACAAAACGAATCTTTCTCTCTGATTTGGATGTTTCCACTTCCTCTGCAAACGGGAACGTGGACAGTCCCACCGTTTTTTTATCATTCCAATGGGGCATGATTGTCTGGCTGTCGGCATCCGGTTCAACCCCAGATCCCCAAGACAATGACACCTATTGTTATCAGTATAGACGATGCAAGCCGGCGTGTTACGGTCTTTCGGATAGAACCATCCACTCATCCACTTGCAGGGATTGGATCTCTTCGTTCTCTATAACTACTGAAAAATACTGATGGATCTCCTCACTTGCATCGCAAATATACTGCTTGACCCGATCAATTTGCTCCCGACTGCCGGCGGTTCGTTCCACCCAGCCGGGAAACTGGAAGGTCTTTTTTCGTATCAACGATTTGATCTCGATCAAATTGGATAAGTTGAACAAGTCTTTCCATTCTTTCACGGAAAGACAACGAACATGGCTTTCATCTCTCAATTTTTCCAGGGTGTTCATAAATTCTGCCAGTTCAGGCTTGTCGGGAACAACATTGTCGATCAGTAAAAACTTGCCGTGTGGTTTCAGAACCCGCTCCACTTCCGAAACGAATTTTCGGGGATTTGGAAAATGATGCGGAGCTATGCGGCACGTTACGATGTCGAATGTATGATCCAGAAAAGGCAGTGACTCGGCATCCGCCAGTACATACCAGATGTTTTTGCAGGATTGATTCAGGTGCCTGGCAGTATTTGCCAACATTTGTTTGGTCAAATCTGTTGAAAAAACATGAGCAACGTGAGGGGACAAAGTTTTTGCAACATGCCCGCCACCAGTCGCGATATCCAAAGCGATCCAATGCGGTTCCGGTTGCAGCCACTCTACCAGCAAAGACAGGTCACCGCCCTTTGCGTGGGAATCACTTGTGACATACTTCTCGGCGTTCTTTGAGAACTGCTCATTCACTTTTTGTTTGATTTGTTGCTCTTCATCCATCCCCGACACCTCTTTCGTCAGGATTCAGCTCTCACGGGTGAATTTTCCCCAGTTTCTGCGTTTTTGGCTTTTTCCCTGGCCACAACAACCAGAATAGCTCCCGTTAAAACGATCAACCCGCCAAAGATCTGGGGATATGTCATTTTTTCCTGAAGCAGCAGAATGGAAAAAACGCTGGTAACTACAGGTTCGATCATGCTTAGGATCGATGCTTTCGTAGGGCCCGTCAGATTCATTCCGGCAAAAAAACAGAACATGGAAACCACTGTTGAAAATATCGCAATACTCAGAATGGGCAGCCATCCGCTTGCTTCAAATTCAAAATTCAGCGTATCTGTAAATACTCCCCAGATGAAAAAAGACACGGATGCAAATAAAGCGATAAAAGCGCTGGTTATGATGGGAGGAACCTTTAACGCTACCCGATTTCCAATCACAATATAAAACGAATACACAACGGCAGCGCCAAGAGCTAACAAAACGCCAATTATATTACTGTTTCCGCCGGGAGAACCGAGTACAAGCACCATCCCAAACAGCGAAATTACTATGGACAGCACCAATGGCACTGATAACCTCTCTTTGTTGACAAAAAAAGAGAGAACGGCAACAAATACAGGATACAAGTAAAGCAACAAAGCGGCTAAAGCAGTGGATATGTACTTGACCGATAAGAAATAGAATGAGGACTGTAAAGTGTAAAGCACGCATCCCAAGAACACCAGAGACAGCAATTGTTTTCTGGTCATGCTCCATTTCTTGATTCTCAGAAACAAATAGGCAAAGAAAATAACGGAAGCGAATGCAAAACGCAGAAACAGAAGAGTGGCTACACTTACACCGCTTTCATATGCAAACGACGCAAAGATAGTCAATAGGCCGAATCCTGTCGCCGACAAGAACACCAAAAAATGCCCCATAAACCATTGCACCTCATTTTTTCTCTTCAGGCGTTGATTAGATTTTTTTATTATACATAAATTTTGAAAACGACAGCAAAAAAGACACGGAGTACAAATCTCCATGTCCTTGAAAACGAAGTTTTCCACTTGTTTCTCTTAGCCCAGCACTTCTTTCCAGACGTGAGCCAATTCTTCAATAGCCTTCTTACCGTCGCCCGAGAAAGACGAACCATGCATAACGGCAAGAGTTTTTGGACGGAGAGCGGCAAGGTCATGTAGAACTCGATCTGCGGCGGGGCTGTAAGGGATATAGTCGGCGAACGGGCTTTGCTGGTAGCTTTTCAGGAGCTCACGGCAACGTTCAGCCATGCTGTTTTCGGTTAGAGGTTCCACGTCACCGTTATGATGAAACCGATCCACCGCAGTTGGGTCGGGTCGATAAGACGGGCGACAGCTTCCCGAATTTCCGGAAAGAGCCCTTTTCGTCCAGTATGGTACAAAAGTGGCTCTTCGTCTCGAACCAGAAACTGATTAAACTGCATGTCGGCTTGGGGTACGAAGACAGAAATCCGAAAAATATCAGGGGCGATTTCGTCTATTCGTGTCATGAACATTCCTCCCTCAGATTCAAGCTAAGATTTATTTTCACAAACTAAACATTCTGACTACCCTTATCATATTAAGTAACCTCTTACAAAAGACTTACATTTCACTTACCGAAATCTGTTGTTTTAACAGTGCTCCGCAAGGAATTCCACATTTCGTCGGGAAGAAGCCCCAACCGCCAGAGGGCAATTCCATTCAGATTGTATCTCTTGGCAATTCCTACTTTCGTTAAAATGCTTTCCGTTGCCAGCCAAGCGCTTCCGAAAAAAGCGCATCCAAAAGACCCATTTGATTATTTGCTTAGAATTATATATAATAACTTACGAAAAGTAAGTAATTCTGCTGTGGCGGTGAAAAAATATGGTTCCATCTTTATTTTTGGCGCATGGGTCCCCTATGCTAGCCATTGAAACCAATGAATACACTCATTTTCTTGCAAATCTTGGCCAACGAATAAAACCAAAAGCCATCGTCATTTTTACTGCTCATTGGGAAACTGAAGTCCTTACAATTTCTTCGAGGGACGATGTATATGAAACGATTTATGATTTCTATGGCTTTCCGGACGAACTGTATACCGTCAAATATCCGGCAAAGGGATCAACGCAAATCGCTTCGATTCTGGAAGAAAGATTTGAAAACCAGGGAATTAACGTGAAAAAGGATTCAGTCAGAGGTTTGGATCATGGTTCTTGGACTCTTTTATCTCGCATGTATCCGGAAGCAGATATTCCAGTGATTCAGATTTCGGTCAATCCTTATCTTTCCGCAAACGAACAATTTAAAATGGGTCAATCCCTTCAAGGTCTTGGTAAGGAAGATATTTTAGTCATCGGCAGCGGGGTGACGGTTCATAATTTACGAATCATCAAATGGGGACAAACCACTCCGGAACCATGGGCTGTAGAATTTGATGATTGGTTGATTGACAAGATCCAAAACAGGGACTTGGATTCGATCTTCCAATATGAAAAATTGGCGCCCCATGCTCGAATGGCAGTACCAAGACCGGAGCACTTTGTTCCACTCTTGATTGCCATGGGAAGTGGCGATTCGCAAACAAAAGCGAAAGTTATTCATCGAAGTTATGAAGCTGGAACATTGAGCTATCTTTGTTTTGAGCTTTAATTTTCTAAGGAAACATGCCCCTGGAAATCGAATATTGCTCTCAGGGGCATGTTCGTTCCCGCAGCTTATCAGAAAATGATGGACATCTTATACTTTAAACTTTCCAACAAGGGTCTGTAATTCTTCTGCCATTTTAGACAGGGCAGAAGCGGAAGCAGTGATTTCCTCCATCGATGCCAGCTGCTCTTCTGCGGCGGCCGATACATTCTGTGTTCCAGCTGCCGCTGTTTCCGCTGCTTCTGTAATCACATTAATGGAGTTGACAACCTGCTCTGTACCTGCAGACATTTGTTGAGAAGAGGCTGAGACTTCTTCAATCTGACTTGCCACTTCATTTACGAAACGCTGGATTTCTTTAAATGATTCACCCGCTGTGGTTACAACTTTAATTCCGTCAGCCACTTCTTTAGTCGCTGTTTCCATGGTTTGAACAGCATTATTCGTTTCACCCTGGATACTGGTAATCAAATCCGCAATTTGTTGTGCAGATTGAGCCGATTGCTCAGCCAATTTACGAACTTCATCCGCTACGACAGCAAATCCACGTCCGTGTTCGCCAGCCCTTGCGGCTTCGATCGCTGCATTCAAGGCTAACAGATTGGTTTGTGCGGCAATGCTAGTAATCACTTCCACAATCTGTCCGATTTCCTGGGAACGTTCACCCAGCCCTTTCACCGCATCTGCCAATCCATTGACTGTACTGCTAATGGAATTCATTTGCCGGACAACTGTCTGAATCGCTTGATTGCCTTCCGATGCGATTTCGGAAGCCTGAATGGCAGTGGAAGAGACATTTTGGGCATTTGCCGCAATCTGCTGCACGCCAACCGACATCTCGTTTATCGCTTTCGCACTCTCGTCTACACTGCGGACTTGCTTCTCGGAACCCACCGCTACTTCTTGAATAGTGGAGGCAATTTGCTCGGTTGCCTTGCTGGTTTGTTCGGCGCTGGCAGTCAACTCTTCTGATGCTGCAGCAACCTGTTCCGCACTGGACCCGACTTGACGGATCAAATTTCGGAGATTTCTTGCCATTTGATTAAAGGAATTGGCCAGATCACCAATTTCATCCCGGTTTTTGACTTTGATCTCATCCGCGGTCAAATCACCGGATGCGATTAGTTCGGCAATTCCTGCCATGGCAACCATCGGTTTGGAGATCATTCGGGAGATGAAGAATCCGATCAGGATTGCCAGAACCAACCCGACTACACTGATGACAAGAACAGTTATTGTAACGGAATGCACCAGATCGGTGTTAGCCTGTCTGCCTTCATCCATTAGTTTCTGCTGGCGATCGGCAATCGCATCAGCCTGAGTTCCCATGTCTCTTCCCAACTGGGCGACTTCCGTGTTTGCCAGTTTATTAGCTTCGGCTTGGTTGGTTTGCATCAATTCGAGGATCTGATCGGACTTTTTCTTGTACTCTTGATTCAAAGCGCCTAGCTTTTCTAGCTCTTCCTTTTGTTCGGTACTGTTGACCATACTGATTGTTTTGTTCACTAAGTCATTTAGCTTGGCATTGGCGTTTTGTAAATTTTTTAATGTATTTTGATCTTGTGTCAAAAGATAGCCACGCAGACTGGCATTCTGTTGAACAGCATTCACCTGGATGTCTTTTGCTTGAACCAGGACAGATGCACGCCGCTCAAGAAGCTCCGAATAGGAAGTGTCCACTTTTTTGATGGAGTAGTAGGTGATACCGCTTGTAATTCCGAGAATAGCGGCAACTGTCAAGAATCCTCCAATCAATTTTTTGCCGATTGTAAATTTCATCGATACCGCCCCATTCACTTATTCATGTGTTACTTGATATGTAACCCAAATTCTTCGTCTCCCACCCGAAAACGACAGTCTTAAAATCATCCAATGTTATTCCCATACAACTCCTCCTGGCTTGTTTTTTTAAAAAAATAAAAACCCTCTGTCAAGCGCAATCAAAGACCGCCTCAAGAGAAGGTTTTCAAGTGCAGCTTGGCAACCGTAGCGGATAAGGTACTTTAGGCCCATAGCTTTGCGTCCCTGCCTTTCGGCAGGTTTGCCCAAATTATATTCCGTTCAGCAAAAACAATAGATCACTTTCGCATGGCCGATCTATAGTTCAACGACAAAAAACTACTACCTGTTGTCGTCTGATATATATCCCCTCTTTTTAGTCATCAAAACTGTTAGTAAAATAAATTTCGTACAATGTGAGTTGTTCGACATTTTTTTATCAAATTCGACAGATCCAACAACTCTTATTATAGATTAAAAGGAAAAACTTTACAAGACATTTAAAAATTTATTAAAACTCAGTGATTAAAATATTTCTTTAAGACAATCTTCCACAAAATCGGAGGCCGCTTTTTTCATTTGTTCCACCGTATGCAGATAGCGTTGGGTTGTAGTAATTTGTGAATGTCCAAGATTCTCCTGAACCTGTTACAATGAAGCTCCATGAAGCAAGGCTAGTGTAGCGTTCGTATGCCGCAGCCAATGAGGAGTCACTTTTTTCTCCAGGTGGCTTTGTTCACGGGCTTGCTGAATAATGCGTTCTACTTGCCTTATTGTAAACGGGAAAAGTCGTTGGTTTGGATCTTGGCGTTTTTTTAGCTTCCGAGAGTCAAGAGGAAGTTGTTTTAGCATATACCACAAAGTTTGCGGCACTTTGACTTCTCGCTGTTTTCCTCCCTTCCCTTCCATCACCGTTAACCAAATAGAAGTTTCTGAAGGGTCGGTATGAAAATGTCTCCATTCAATTGAAACCAATTCTGACACCCGTAATCCCAGCAATACGAGAGTTATACCAATGAGATAATCTCGGGAGCCTTGTTTTCTTAATTGATTCAATAATTGAATAACCTCTCGTTTGGTTAGATAGTGATTTTTACTATTTACCGGTACTTTTGGGGTTTGTAAAGAGGTTGTCGGATTGTGAGCAAAAATTCCAACATTTGGATCACTCCCCCATTTATATAGAGATCGTAGCGGAGCAATCATACTGGCGATTGTGGCAGGAGCCAGAGATTTGCGACTTTTGCTGCAAAATCCTTGTTCCAAAGCAATCCTATACACTTCAACTTCCCGCCATGTGACATCACACCCTCTTGAATTACCCCACAAAAAAGGAAGAAGCACGGAACGCATTCCCTGCTTCTGAGGACTTTCTCACTTGTCTTGTATCACACGTCATCTGTATAACTTTCGCTGTTTTGCGGCAGCATCACGGTTTCCCCCGAAGTTTCTTTGGCATATGAGCCATTGTTTTTGAAAGCGCGAAAGGAAGTCCAAGAAAGAATCCCTGCCCATACGGAACGCCCAGTTCTATTAAAATATCTCTCTGTGCTTCTCTTTCAATGCCCTCTGCAATGAGGGTGGTTTTGACTTTGTCAGCAAACGCTACCATACCTTCAATGACCCTGCGAGCCTGATCGGACTGATCTACACGAGCAATGACAGATCGATCAAGCTTGATATAATCGGGTTGTAGTGCTTCAACTAACCAAAAATTTGAAAAGCCTGTACCAAAATCATCAAGTGCAAGTTTCATCCCTTGTGCTCGTAACGTATCCAATTCCCGCTTCAATGACTCGACACTATGAATGCGTGTTTGTTCTGTGATTTCTAATACCAATTGATTAATCGGAACTTCAAGCTTTGTTACATCTTCAAAAATAAATCCTGCTTGTAAAGACAGAGCGTGACCGTTTAGAAACAAGAGAGAGTTTTTAACGAAGGAAACCGCCTCTCGAACAGCGATATGCCGGGCTATGTAATCTAACAACATCTGTTTTTGTTCAGGTTGTTGAAATAATACGGAAGGTGGAAGATCCTTTCCGTTAGCTCTTCTTCCTCTAATTGTAGCTTCATATGCAAAATCAGTTGCAGGGTCCGTTAATCGTACAATCCGTTGATAGAGAGGGTACAATTCAATATTTTTCAATGAGTTTTTATTCATTGCCTCACCTCAATGTTTTCATCTGACTATAAGCTGATCGGATACGGATTTGGTACTCCACAATCAGATCATCGAGATGCAGGCTTAGACGATACACATCCGGATCAGAAAATGCCCTTTTGTTTTGAAAAGCAACATGAAGTTGACTGCGCGTCGCTTCTATCCGCTTTTTCAGTTGTTTGAGATTTTCCTGATCATCCACGTTAATTTCCTCTCTTGTTTTGCGATCACTTGCTCGGTGATCGTTTTACTTCGTTTCCATATTTAACTAGTCAAGAAAGATGAGTAAAATGGAGTTCGTACAAGACGGGTTGTTCGACATTCAGAAGGAGGAAAAAGAATTGATGATACAGCAAGGGCTCATGTCGCTTCCGGTCTCCAATTATAATGAGTATCCAAGAGAATATTCGGATGAGCAAATCATCCAGATATTTTTGACGACATTTAATCGCTCCCAGTACACTCGCCGAAATTACAGTCGAGCTATTGATCAATTTCGCCGGTTCATTTCTTACAAACCTTTACGGGAAGTAACATGGCGTGAAATTCAGGTGTATAAAATTTCCTTGGAACAAGGTTTTTGCAGCAATAGTCGTAAGTCTTTGGCTCCTGCAACAGTAGCCAGTCTGATCGATCCATTACGGTCACTTTACAAATGGGGAAACCACCCAAATATTGGAATTTTTACTCACAATCCTACCGCCTCTGTAGACACTCCCAAAGTGCCAATAAATAGCAAAAATCACTATCTGACCAAACGAGAACTTGCACATCTATTGAATCAATTAAAAAAACAAGGACAACGCGATTACCTAATTGGTCTAACTCTTGTTTTATTGGGATTAAGAGTATCCGAGTTGGTGTCTATTCAATGGGGACATTTTCATACCGATCCGGCGGAAACTTCTGTATGGTTAACGGTGATGGAGGGCAAGGGACGAAAACAGCGTGAAGTCAAAGTACCTCAAACATTGTGGAACTTAATCTGTATACTATCGGTCAACTCTCAAGAACAAGGAAAAGACCGAGATCCATATCAACGACTTTTCCCTATTTCCGTAAGGCAAGTCGAGCGAATTATTCAGAAAGCTCGTGAACAAAGCCACCTGGAGAAAAAAGTGACTCCTCATTGGCTGCGGCATACTAACGCTACACTAGCCTTGCTTCATGGAGCTTCATTGCAACAGGTTCAAGAGAATCTTGGACATTCAGAAATCACAACTACCCAACGTTATCTGCATACGGTGGAACAAATGAAAAAAGCGGCCCCCGATTTTGTGGAAGACTGCTTAAAGGATATCTTTTAGAAATTAAATACGACAAGATTATAAAAATCGTATTCAATCGTAATGTTTTGAGGTATAATAAAAGTTGAAAAATTATTTGTCGGTTCTGGTCGTTTTTTGAAATAATATGTCGAACAACCCGTCTTGTACGACATGTATAACCCCTAAGCACCCTCACTTGATAATCACCACATAGCCTTTCTAACTTTTCATTCTTCCCCGAATAATGTACAATCTGCCCAATTTCCGGTTTGTTTATTATGGTTTCTAGAGATTAAATTACACGATGTTCAATGGAATTTTCAATGTAACTACTTCAAACAGAAAACAGCCGGTTATTCCTGCGTTAAGAAGGACCGGCTGTTTCTAAATATCCCTGCTTGTAGAAATTTATTGTACTGGATACTAAGAGAATCGATCTCCTGACTTAATAATGGATTGATCATTGTAACTCACATACTCCTGTAATATATATATTGTTCAAAAATTTTCACCACTTCCAGATCAAAATGCTCACCGCTCCATCGAACAAGCTCATTCATGGCTTGCTCCAAGCTTTTCGGCTGATTGTAGGCGCGAACGGTTGTCATGGCGTCAAAGCTGTCGGCCAGACGCACAATTCGGACAGGAAGGGATAAAAATTTCCCGGTCAACCCAAAAGGATAACCCGTCCCGTCAAGATTTTCATGATGATAAAGAAGGACATCCAAATCGACCAAGCCAGGGTTGACCATTTCTTGTACAATTTCAAAACCGAATTGCGGGTGCAGTCGTAGAATGCGCAATTCTTCTTCATTTAGCCGCTCTTTCTTATCAAGAATTTCTCTTGCTACAAACAGTTTTCCCACATCGTGAAGCAATGCAGACCTCACCAGTACCTGTTGTTCAAGTCTATACAATCCCATCATTTTGGCAAGTTCCAGACTATAGTGCGCTACCCGAAGTGAATGAAAGTAAGTATAGGAATGGTGTTCTTTTAGCCGCCCCAGGATGAAAGCCGATGGATCGTTTATCGCAAAATGCATAATTGACCCAGGAATATCAAAAAAATCAAATTGCATTTCCAGTTTTCCCCCGTTCAACACATTCTTGCCTTCTCATGATGTCTCACTTCACCTATTCTGATGAATGGGGGATGAAAATTTTATCCCTGACTCTTCCTATTTTTCGTCTCCGTTGGTTAGGAACCCGGATAGGAATCCAGTACTATAACCCAGCACAAAAAAGAAACCTCCCTCCTGCTCGATCAGAAGAGAGGTTACATATTTGAATCCGGTGTCTGGGCATATCCGCTCCGGTATGCCTTGGCAATTAATTGGGTGCGATCAGACACTCCCAGTTTCTGAAAAATATTGGACATATGATTCTTGACCGTATGTTCGCTGATGAAGAGTTTTGCGGCGATTTCCCGATTGCTTAACCCTTTAATAACCAGATGCATTACTTGTTGTTCACGTGAGGTAAGCGGCCATTCCGATATCTGCTTGTCAATGGAAATTTGACGATTGGCCACTTCTCGGGTGTCCAAAAAAACAATAAAGTTTTCGCGAATTACAGTACTGACGGAGACCAATTCGCTCAGAATCTCCGTTGACTCCTTATGCAGCAAATAGGTCAATACGAGAGCGACGATCTGGGAGACGCTTCCGTAGAAAGTGCTGCCTGCTGTCACTTTTTCCGGTTCTTTTACCAATTCCTCATACTCTTTCAAAATCGCGAGGAGTTCAGGACTCGGCAGGGTTTCCTTCAGAAAATCAAAATCATAACGGGATAGTAAACAAGCATGCGCCAGATTACGTATTTCCGCGACGGAAAGTCCAAAGTACTTTGCAAACGAAACGGCTAACTCTTTTGCATCGGCCGTCAATTTATAGGCTTCATAGTCCCACTGTTCCATCGACCGGTGCAGGATGCCGACAAGTTGATCCATCTGGTCCATGTTCTTCCTGTCCTGCAAATGCTGGATCGCAACTCCTCCCATAACGGACAGACCGGACAGAAGGGTTTGATATTCGGCCATTTCTTTTTTACTGCCAAGTCCGACACTTAAGATTCCCTGGATCTGTCCTTCATAAACAATCGGGCATTCAGCAACCGGAGTGCCCCAGCCGGTTTCGTGCACAGCCGCTTCCCAGGATTGAGGATTGTCCGTGCTTTGTGTCGCAAAATATCTTTCCGTCAAATCTTTGCGATACTGGTCAATCTGTTCAGCTGTCAATCCCCTCGACACAATCCTGGTTGTTCCATCTGCATCCCGTTCTCTTAACAAAACGCATGAAAACGGTCCCTGTACCAGATTCAGGCTCATATCGACAAGGATCAGAAGAATTCTTTTCAGGTCTTGAACCACATTCAGTACCTGACAGATTTCCAACAATACCGACAGGCGCAGCATTTGAGCGTTCATGCGCTGCTGCAATGATACTTGAGTCTTGTGAATCGCCAGCAACCGTGCAATGATGCGTCCGAGATCGATATCATCCTGTTTTAAGCGGTTGTCGGAAAAACTTCCTCCAAACAACAGCGCTATAACTTCCTCCCGCTCGAGAACCGGATAACAGAACAAGCTGTGAGGATGAAGATTTTTTTGAGTAAAAAAAAGAGTTCTGGGATCCCGCGAAATATTTTCCCAGAATCCGAATGTTCCCGTGGCGGACACCTGTCCCAGAAAGCCCTCGCCCGTTGAAAAGGCGGTTCCTGCCAGGTGGCCGCCGGTTGTACTGAGAATATGGGTAACAGAAAAAGATTCTTCGTCTGTTTTTTCCGCCGCTCCGAGAAAATCGATTCCCCGGGCTGCCTTCAGAAATCTCTCCAGAATCGTGGGCACAGTCAAATCAGGTGACCCAACAAGATCCGACACTTCTTGCAGGATGTCAAACTTTTGCTTCTGTTCTGCTTCCATACGGTCACGAGCCGTGAAATCAGACACAATCTTGGCGAGGTTTCCGATTGAGTCCAGAAGCTCTTGTTTCACCTCTTCGGTCGTATCGGACACGGTCGCAAGAGCTTTTATCCACTGCGAAGGATCTTCCATGTGGGTATCAAAGTACTCTCGAAGCAATTCACGGGTTTGTTCTTCCACAATAACTCCGGCCCAAATGAAATACTCCGTTTTTTCTCCGATTCTGACGGGAGCCAAAATAAACTTGATTCCCGGAAATGAGTGTTCATACATTATGGGTTTCGTGATCTGTGAAAAGATGTCGATCACTTTACGAACCCGCTCCTGCAGCGAGGGTTTTTGATATTCCAAAATTAACTTTGTCAGCGAATTGATCCCGGAAAAATGTGTTACCCAGTTTCCTTCCGAATCGAACATCGTAATCGTCATATTGCATAGAGAGGCATAGGCATCCTGCAATTCTTGCAAGAGATCTAAACTTTTTGCCATGATGTATCTAACTCGCTTGTAATTTCCGGCTGGATGTAGCGATAAATGGCCTGTTCCCCCTCACCGATCTTTTCCAATATCGAAAGGGATACAAGATGCTGCAAAACCGGTTCGATATGCTCCCGCTTTCTTCCCAAACGCAACGCAAGACCCCCTGCCGTCTCAAAAGTATACGGGTTTTCTTGAAAGAACAATGTGCACTCTATCCGCAGGGGAAACATTTGATTATTGTCCATCATTTTTCCCCTTCCTTATACTAACCGGATAAACGGTTTTTCAGGTATGCTTTCCACTACAAAAGGTTCGGACATCCTGCCGTTCGGCGATTTGGTTACCTGAAGGTATTGATAGTTACCGTCGACCCATGTACGAATGACCCCGCTGCATGTCCGTTCCAGGAAAGAAGCCGTTGCTTCCCCGATTTCGGCAAAATTGCACAATACTAAAACGGTGATCCCATACGCTCTTGCTCGGGCCGCTTCTTCAGCAAAAAAATTCATTACATATTCTTTTCCGCGTTCTGAAAATATCGTATTCAGATCGTAATACGCAAACCATTTCTCCCCCCGCTCAATGCTGTCTCCCATGATCGGAGCCAAAGTTTCCCTCCGCTTCCGGACATATTCTTCATTATCCAACCCGTTGACATTTACGACTACCGGTTCAAATGCGGGTGGAACGGGACGGCTGTAATGTTCAATAAAGAACACTTTCCGTTGCTTGGCCTCTTCTTCCAATGACACTCCATACAGTTGGATCAAATGCTGAAGATCGGAAATTGTTGTTGAGCTTGCAAGCAGAGCAACAGTTCTTTCTCCTGCGAGGATCCTGTTAGCGTAAATCGAAGCTAGCAAATATTTATAATTCGCTTTGCTGTTGGTATCCAGGATAAATACGGATCCCCCTCGAATCCCACCTGAAAGCGCCTTGTCCAATGCGGAAAAACCGGTTGCAATTACATTGGGATCGTTCGCTAATGTCTTGTCCTCAACCATCGATAAGGCAGGGATCAAGTGGATACCTTCCTGTGTAAATTTGTAGATGTGTTCACCTTCCAGGATCTTTTTTCCCCGCATCTTTAATACTTCCAAAGTACGCTTCCGGTATTTCTCCAGATGAACCTGCAGTGACAAGCGGATTACCCCGTCCGCCACATAATTTTCAAACGGCACTTCACCGGAACCGATCGAGTCTTGTTCACGGATCAACAGGGAAGTTAATGAAAATTTGCGTAAAATGTTGCGCAGACTGTATATCGTTTTCCGGTGCAAATCCTGATTGTTCTTCCCGTATTGAAACAAACTGATACTGTCTATCACTACACGACGGCATTGAATTTCATTCACGATTTGCTCAAACAAACCGCCCGGCGTCATCATCTGCTCCAACAACACCTCGGGGGAGATGCAAATCACCCGGATTCGGTTGTCTTTTTCCAATTGCCGTAGATCCCAGCCGAATGCCGCCATTTCCTTATACAGTTGTTCCGGCAACTCTTCGAATGTAATATAAATTCCGGGCTCATTGTCGAAAACAGCTCCCCGATAAAGGAATTGCAGTCCCAGAGTGGTCTTTCCCGTTCCAGGTGCCCCTTCGAGAATAATCGAGGAACTTTCGGGAAATCCGCCGTCCAAAATGTAGTCTAACCCTGCAATGCCTGAAGAAATTGTAGTATGCATAAAGACCACCTTCAGTTTCGGATTATTCTTTTTATCCAATAACACCACCTTTATAAGTAGTTCAACACCTGGACAAAATTCCCTTTCTTTAAATTTTCGTCCCTTCTGTCGACATACTCACCGTTCCTTTACGTTTTGTCAATTCACACATGCCCTCAGTGTATCATTTTTGCTGGATTGTTACATATTCTTCCTGGAATTCATAGGCCATTAGAGGTACTATTGCAGAAAAAGGACGAGTGCAGGAGGGGCTGGAGTGAAGCTTTCCACATGGAAGTTTCTGTTTCAAATTCAAAATCGGATATTGCCCGTTGTGCATAAAGAGTTGGATTTCTGGAAGCAGCAGGCTCTCCGGATTCCTGATCCAGAGTTGCGCCACCAGGCGCTGGAAAGTATTCGGAATAAGACTTTTCATTGTGAGGGAGGTTCTATTTATGCGGTCACAACAACTGCCGCTGAATCCCTTATCCAATTGATCGCAGCGTTCCAGACCATAAGCGATTATTTGGACAATCTTTGTGACCGCAGCACGTCTCTTGACCCCGAGGATTTTCATTGTTTGCATCAATCCATGCTGGATGCTGTTTCGCTCATGACTCCTTTGCATGATTACTATCAGGTGCGCAGACTTTCGGGAGAACCCTGTGAAGACGATGGCTATCTGGAAAAATTGGTCCGCACCTGCCGCAAACAGATCTCGAAATTGCCCAATTATCATTTGGTGGAAGGCCAGATTTTCGAGTGGGTAAGTTTGTATCGGGACTTGCAAGTGCATAAGCATGTACATCCAAAGGATCGTGAGCAAAGGCTGATACAATGGTGGGAAGCTCATCAATCCCGTTTCCCTGAATTGCGGTGGTATGAGTTTGCCGCTGCGACCGGGTCGACATTGGGGATATTTGCGTTGTTTTCAGTTGCTGCACAAGCCTCCGCAGCGAAAGATTCAATTTCTCGCTTACAGCAGGCCTATTTTCCATGGATTGCGGCTACTCATATTTTGTTGGATTATCTGGTAGATTACGAAGAGGACCAAATTGGCGGGGATTTGAACTTCGTCGCTTATTATTCAAGTCAGGAGGAAGCAAGCAAGCGGCTGCATTGGATTGCGGAACGGTCCAGACAAGAAGCGGGTTTGATGTTTGACCTGTCCCCGATTCATTCGATTGCTGTGGACGGGTTATTGGGACTGTATTTGTCAGATGGGAAAGTGAAGCGGCATTCCTCGATCAGGCAAATCGCCAAGTCACTTT
Organism: Effusibacillus lacus; assembly: GCF_002335525.1. NCBI lineage: Bacteria > Bacillati > Bacillota > Bacilli > Caryophanales > Alicyclobacillaceae > Effusibacillus > Effusibacillus lacus. The sequence continues at coordinate 54,127 of NZ_BDUF01000086.1, read as the reverse complement.
TGCGGGAGTCATCCATTCGAAGCAAAATCTTCTACCTTTACAGCAAGTGGATTAGGGGGAAAGAAGTACGGATGCAGTTACCGCGGGTTTAGGGGAGTTGATATAAATAATGAATGGAAGAAGATTATGAATTAACTTTTTCAAAAGAAGTTGACAATACATGTTTTCCTCTCATAATAATTAAGTGAAACCTTTACAACGAATAACTTAATAACTGGAAGCGATGAAAAACTGTCTGGAATCTGGGCGCTTGGGACAGTTAGGAGCGAGTAGCGCAACCGGCCAATATCTTGATGGATATTGGTCGTTTTTTGTCTTAAACATGTAATCAAGGGGGAGGCCACAATGTTGCACCATCGAGGAACCGCACCAGCAGGTTCACCGGCTGGCGACGGAAATTTAACGGCTGATCCTCGCAGGCAACCGTGCAGAAGCAGAAAAACGTTTGGTTGAACTGGAACAAGCGTCGCAGCAGGTTGTGGCGAACTTGGACCGACTGTTGTCGGACTTGGAACGAGTGCACTGAAAACTATACTCAAATTTTTATCGCTCTCATTTTAGAAGAGAATTGAAGGGGTGCTCTATGGCCAAGAAAGTGCTTATTGTTGACGATGCCGCTTTTATGCGCATGATGCTTAGAAAAATTCTCAGTGACGCAGGTTTTGCAGTCATCGAGGCAGTAAACGGGAGAGACGCAGTGGAAAAGTATAGGCTGGTTCGCCCCGATGTTGTGACCATGGATATCACCATGCCGGACATGACTGGGATCGAAGCGGTACAAGCAATTATTGCACTGGATCCTGCAGCCAAAATTTTGATGTGCTCGGCGATGGGGCAACAAGCAATGGTGATAGAAGCGATTCAGTCTGGAGCAAAGGGGTTTCTTGTAAAACCATTTGACGGACAAAGGGTCATCGAAGAGGTGAGTAAACTGGCGGAAAAAGAATAAGCTGATACATCGAGGCTATGCACGTGAGGTTGTGAATTTGCAGACATACGACAGGTTCGCTCGAATCAATTCCCATAATTCGGCAATCCTGAATCAGCACCGCATTGTAAAAGAGACTATCGATACAAACGTCAAAGTAGGAATGGCAGAGAGAATGGATTCGAGCGTCTGTCGGGAAGTGTATGATCGCAAAAATGGGCACGGAAAATTACAAGAGAGGCAGCATGGTGCCTCTCTTGTTCCTGTGCCAATTATTCGCCCCTTCAAGAAATTCTCTAAATTATTTGCCACGATGCTTTGCTTTACCCAAGTTCGGGCTTGTGATTTAATTCAAATCACTTGTCACTGGGAGGATGAACGAAATACAGGTCCCCCATCAGATACCGATTCCCTTTTTTTACAATCAATCCGGAAAAAGTGAATCCAGGACTCAGATACTGATCCAATTCATTCGATACATGTATTGTATACGACCGGTCACCAAACAGATCGGTAATCCTCCATCGCTTGTCCCCTTTTCGCTCCATGATTTGAAAATATCCTTCAAGTCCGTCCGATGCCCCATTAATCCTTACCAGATGTTGAATATTGGGCCTGTGAAAATAATCCATAATCCTGAAGCATTGCGGCAAGGTCACTTTCCATTCCTTCAAAAGCGGTTCGCACTGGATCCATAACTCTCTGCAGCCTTGTTTGTGCAGCCACTTCAGGAATTTCGTCAGTGCCCCCACCAGATTTTCAGCTCCTGTTTTGGAACTGCTCATATCTTTTCGGATATACCACCAACAGACAAATTCTTCAATCTGTTCACGATTCAGAGTCTCCCAACTGGAATCGGCAGGGGCATAGCTTTCAAGATAGGCTCGAAATCGTACAAACATATCCATGTATTTGCGTTTTGTTGACTCCGATTTTTCTTTCATCTCTTCCTGCATAAACAAGTCCACTGTATCCCCGAACCAGTTAAAATCCGTTTGGGTTTGTATCTCCTCCGCGGCCTTCAATCTGGAAACCAGCTGTCTTTCCTCCAGGTCAGCCTGTTCACCCGCAATTTTTTCCGCTCTTTTCATTTCGTTCTGCAAAAGTCGCCACTCAAACTCGTTAAGTTCTTCTCCTTCCTCCCACTTGAGAAGCAATTCTTTTACTTTGTCCGACAGAATTCCCATATGGGATAACTCATCCAGGAAAAGACTGATCCTGTCTATCATTTCACGATCGCTCAATTCTCCGTCATCCCAAAGGAATTCCAACCCATCCTCTGAATAGCTGTCTTGGTTCTCCAGGTTGGAGGCAATTTCCAAGTCCCATCGAAAAAAAGGGGCCAGTCCCAAAGAGCGAAACTCCTGTTCAAAGGAGTTGGGCCAACGCTTGGTTTCAATAGATTCCTTCCACATAGCATGATGAAGAGTCTGATAAATATCCAGTTTAAAAGATCTGTCCTCAACTTTATCCAATAATTCCCTGTACTTTTCCGGCGACTCGTGGTAATAGTCGAAAAATAAATTCAATTTTTGAAGATGTTCTTCCACTTCCGGTGAGTTGTGCACCATGGCGGCTTCGTAATAAAGCTGCAATCCGCTGGATTTCTCTGTCCATTCTTTTCGAACATCGCGAAAGTGGATGGAATAAGCAGGTGACAACTGAAACGGATACTCAACCAGGAGCCAGCGATTGCCTATGGAATACAATCTGGTAATCAACAGACTCCAAGGCAGACAAAGCTCAGAAGGATTGATTACCGGAACAGTATAGTAAAGGCCAGTCAAGAAATCTCTGAGAATCATTTCCTGCTTGTTGGGAATGCCGGTTACCTGATACACCCCAATCCGGGTGGACAGCATCTTTTCAAGAACGGAGCGATGGGGCAGCTTTGGGTCTGACAAAAGAAGATGTTCCCCAAACGAGATTCCATTTGAATCCTTACGGTCAAACCACTCCCAGTTGTATCGGACTGACAGCCAAGGCTCCTCAAAAATCTCGCTTCCCAGAAACGGCAAGAGCTTTTGACTATCCCTTAAACCTCTGCGAGCCCATGGTTTGTACTTCTTTAAAGTATATTGAGTTGAAAGATAAGCAAAGATTTCGTCGATTCTTATCAATTCACTGTAAATCGAATCCAAGCCCTTCATTGTCCAATCCTCTGCTTCCCTTTTTCAGTCACAGCCGACTTCCGGGTCATGGTCTTGATATTCTCTGCCTTCCGGAAGCGCAAAGCGGACCAATCTTCATCAATTGCCACCTGAGATACAGGCTCATACCCTTCATCCCCAAGAAGAACCGCTACCGTTTCCCTGCTGCAATCCGATCCTTTATAGACTTTGGAAGACTTCTTGGGGTAGGACAGCCACAGAAGCCCATCTTCCCCAAGGACCTCTACTCCTTTGCGGGCCAGCGTCTGGATTTGTTCATTGCTTGTCCCAAATACTTGCACAAAAAGGTAGAATTCATTCTTGATCTCTTTATGGACTTCTGCATCGAAGGCAGTGAGAACTTCCTCGTATTCTTTCGGAGCATTCAGGATTAAGACATCACTCCACATGTGTGAAATGTTCAATAATGACAACGAGGTGTGCCGCTGCATTTAATTCTATTTTTTAACTCTCTTGCGTTACTCCTTGAGTTCGCTGGCTGTATATCGTTTCGTATCAGGATGATCCAGATACATTCTTCGATTTCTTCGGTAAATCTATATTCTGAACGTCTTCTTCGTTGGTTTCAAAGTTCTCCCCTTCAACGGAAACAAGATTGCCATTAATCACGAATAATCCGGATTGTTTCTCTTTCAGTGCATTTAATAGCTCTTCTTCAGTTTGATCACTTAACAATTCCAAGACCATCACCTCATGTTCATTATACCAAAATAGAGGTAAATCATCTTGTGCTATGACGACCCGTTGGAAAACAGTGACAGCAGAAGCCGAACCCCGGCTTTTATTCCCTCCATCTAAAACCGTTCTTTCTCCAAGAGACACATATAATGAAGATCCTCTTCCCACTTTAAGAATTGAAACTATAACATAACGAAATCCGGTTTAGATAGGTAGGATGGGCTTAGTTTCCTATTGCTCCCGATCAACGGGGCCTACCCGGTTAGTACGTATTGGTTTTGTGGTATAATTTATGTATAGATTCGCACGGAAAAACACGTGAACCTATTGATCTTACAAGTTACTTGTAAAAGGATACTATAGAGAAGCAAGACCTTTGAGGTCGAATTGTTGTCCTTGATTAATTTTTTCCAAAAACATACGAAAAAAAGTGAGGTATGAATGATGAGCACCGATATAAGATGGAAACAACGCTTTCATAACTTTGAAAAAGCGTTCAAAAATTTAGAAGAGGCCCTGGCTAAAACGGAACTTTCCAAGTTAGAAAAAGCCGGAGTCATTCAGATTTACCAGTTTACCTTCGAGTTGGCATGGAAGACGACCAAAGATTATTTGGAAGAAAAAGGTATTTCGGTAAAATTCCCTAGAGACACCATCAAGGAAGCATTTAAATATGAAATAATAGAAGATGGTGAATTATGGCTGGATATGCTGCAAAAAAGAAATTTCATGGCACACACTTACGATGAAGCCTTGGCAGAACTCGCTTACAGTCTGATTGCTGATCAATACTATGCCGCTTTGAGACAAGTCTTGCTGAATCTGGGAGCGGAACAATGAATCAATTTGGTATATCAGATAAATCGTTTCAGTTATTGCTGGATACTTTTATACATTATACTCAAGTGGAAGAAGTGATCCTCTTCGGCAGCAGAGCAAAAGGCAATTATAAAAAAGGAAGCGATATTGATTTAGCAATTAAGGGAGAAGAATGTTCAGCGAGTCTAGCTCTGACATTACAATCCTATATTAATGAGGAATTGCCCATCCCTTATACGGTGGATGTAATAGACTATAATTCTTTGAATCACAAGGAATTAAAAGAACATATTGATAGAGTTGGAATAAAATTTTATAAACGATGATCCACAATACGCCTGTCGGGCTTATGGCCGCACATTACCAGCGAAACAGAATATTTTCGTAAATCGCTTACCAATTTTGCTGGAGGGAACGCGCTGGTGACAAGGAGGTTTCCCTCTGCATCCCTGAATCCGGTCGGGCCTTAAGCAGCGCTTACAGCTCCCATCATTTGTCATGCGGTGTTCGCTTATTTTAATGTCTTATTCTTCCTCTCCCAAAATATCCGACACACGTTTCTCCCATTGTACATCCATACGTTTCAGCATCCATTTCCTGTTTACGTGCCTTATTTGGGCAGCAGAATCCATCGGGTCATTTCATCTTAAACAAATGCTGATGACAGTCTGATTCAGTTTTAAACTTCTTCTGAAATTGAATCAGGCTGATAGACTCTTGCTTAGCCATGAACACTCACTCCCGAACGGATGTTTGATTTTATTATACCAAACGTTAGTTCGTATTCATAGAGGTTCCTGAGCTAACTGGAGAATCAAATTATGATATAATTAAATGTGAAGTACCATTAGTGAGGTGTTGGATTATGCAATGGCAAGAAGTTCGAAGCATTTACCCTGATCAGTATGTCCTACTCGAAATTTTGAATTCTCATATAGAAGATACTGTTCAATACGTTGACGAAGTCGCTTTGATCAGAGCAATCCAAGATCCTGACGAAGCAACTAGAGAACTCTTGAAGTGTAAAAACAACAACATCGTCTATCACACCGGCCAAGAAAAAATAGCTATAGAACTCAGAAAAAATCCTTTCTACAGGAGCCGCTAAGGTTCAGATCCAATTGATCGATGATCTGCTGCAAACATCAATGACGATTTGTTACAGAGGGCGATCCTTAACAATCGATAACTTAGTGATTGATACTGGTGCTGCGCACTCCTTCTTATCCTCTGATATCGTAACAGAAATCGGCATCAAATTCGAAAACGGCGATAGGCTTGTACGAACTTGGCGATTTGGTGATAAAGGATATCAGAATAGATTTCGGTGTATTTCATGAGGATATTAATTACATTAACGGCCTAATCGGATTGGATATTCTGACAAGCGGCAACATGATCATCGACCTTCATCGGATGCAAATGTATCCGGCAAACTTCAAATAACACTGAAAAGGGGACGTGCATTACGCACGTCCCCAATTCGTCCCCAACTCCCCTAACCACTCACTCAAACCCTTATATATCAAGGAACAAACCGTCTCGATATGCCCCGTTTGAGGAAACATTCTTACCTGGGATGTAATCTGTTGCAATCCGCAGAAGCCTTGATGTGACGGGCTTTTTGATAATTGATTTCCGTGAATATTTCGATGCGCCGGAGCCGCTAGGTTAATGAATGAGAGCCACTCTGTTAAGGATATAGAGCCATAATGTTAATTTGGAGAGCCACCCCGATATGAGGCAGCTCTTTAGTAGTGTAATTATACCTGAAGCCCTTTTTTCTTTCGCATGGAATCTTCTCCATCGATGAGGATATGGTACGAGTTGTGTACTATGCGGTCAAGGATCGCATCCGCCATGGTATGTTCGTTGATTTTCTCGTGCCACCCCTCCGGTGAAAACTGGGAAATGAAGATTGTGGAGGCATTTTGATGGCGCGCCTCGATGATTTCTAGCAGGTCGCGGGATTCGGTCATTGTGAGCGGAACGAGTAACCACTCATCAATGATCAACAGGCGAACTTTCTTGTAGTGAGCGATCACTTTCTTATATGTTCCGTCTCCCCGGGCAATTGCAAGATCGGTCAAAAGCTCTGGCAAACGGATGTACTTGGTGGCGAGAAAATTCCGGCATGCGGAAATGCCGAGTGCGCAGCCAATATAGGTTTTTCCAGCACCGGATGCCCCCATGAGAATGACATTATGTTTCTCGTGAATAAAATTGCCGGTGGATAAACGCAAGATTTGCGCTTGATCCAATTTCCGATCCGCATGATATTCAATGTTTTCAACGCATGCATTTGGATAGCGAAATGTCGCCTTTTTGATGAGTCGATCCAGTTGATTGTTCTTGCGTCTGGCCCATTCTGCATCCACGAGTAATCCGAGCCGTTCTTCAAAGGACAGTGTGGAGTAAGAAGGCGTCTGCATTTGCTCCCGAAGAGACTCCGCCATCACGCTGAGTCGCATACTGATGAGTTTGTTCATGGTCGTTTCGTTAAGCATAGTTATTTCCTCCCGTAGTAAGTTGCGCCGCGCGTAAAGCCATGTTGACTGGAACGGTTGGCGGATTCGGTTTCCGTTGTCGCCGCCTGCTCGTCAACTATGAGATCCTGACCGGATTTAAGAATGGTGCTAATGTGTTTGTAGCTAGGGTGTGGGGTGTAGCTGAGCGCCCTGGCGCAGGCGGCCTCCACACGAACGAGCGAGTAGCGGTCTGCTAGTTTCAGAACGCCCATACAAGCCTTGTATCCTTGTTGTTCGACACGATGGCCGGTCAGAATGGCTTGAATCGCTGCAGTGGTGTAAGGACCGACTTGCTGTGCCCATGACACAAAGCGCTCGGCATTCCATTGAACGTATTGCTTATGTTTGTCCGGCATATGATCCGCCACCGTATGATATTGTCCAGGACGTCCGTAGAGCCTGGGATGAGAACAAATGCGATGATGGTTGTAGAATACTTCGATGACACCTTTGGTGATGCGAACATCTACTTTTTGCTTGATATATTCATAGGGGATGCTGTAATGCATCTTGTCGACGGCTATGTGATAATTAAACTGTACGGTGGCGACTTTCCAGGTGGCGCATTCGTACAAGGAAGCTGGCAGCGGTTGCAGGGTATGTTTCTCCTCATCAAGAAACGTACTGAGCCTGCTGCCCGGTTTCTTCTGAAAAGGGCGCTTATTAAACGCTGCGAGTTTTTCAGCGATGGCCGCGTTAAGTTCAGTCAGCGTGAAGAATGTCTGATTCCGTAAAGCAGCGATAATCCAGGTGGAAATGATTCCGACCGTCCCCTCCGCACTAGGCTTGTCCTTGGGCTTTCGGACGCGTGCTGGAATCACTGCCGTGCCATAGTGCTCGGCCATTTCATGATAGGTTTTGTTGATGACAGGGGAATACCATGAGGATTGTTCAACACCGGTCTTGAGGTTGTCGGGTACGAGAATTTTGGAACACCGCCAAAATGAGTAAAGGCGTTGTTATGAGCCGCAATCCAGCTTTCCTGATTCTGAGACAGAAAGCCTTCCACGTAGGCATATTGGCTGCAGGATAAGGCTGCAACAAAGATGTACACAGGCACCAATTCTCCTGTCTCTGCGTCCACTAACGAAGCGGTTTGGCCTGCCCAATCGACTTCCATTTGCTCGCCGGGTTTACGCTGGATATGCATTGTGGCTTTCGTGGTCGCGGCATACTTGCGGTAGTAGTTACAGAATTGGGTGTACTTCAGGGGAATTTCTTGACTTAGACGGCACATCTCGCAGTATTCACTCCAGAGTAGGCTAAGGGTGACGCCGCTCTTGGCTAATTCGCGATGGATGTACTCGCAATCCGGAATCTTGCGTGAAGAAACTTGCGCTTTTTCGGGGAATAACAGATACTGCAGATCGGCATCCGCCACGTCTTCTGGCAGTGGCCATGACAGATCTTTCTCCTTCGCACGCTTCAATACCTCGGATACGGTGTTTCGCGAGCATTGACAACTGGACGCAATGCTACGTTGGCTTAAGCCCATGCCGCTTAGCCGCAGAATTTCTCGATACTTGGTCATTGGGTGACCCCTCCCGCTGTTTATTTGCGCTCTGCTTTAGAGACGCATTCCTCCATTGTACCGGATGAAACAGCGGTGGCTCTCATGGATTAACGTCGTGGCTCTATTTTATTAACAAGGTGGCTCTCACTCATTAACTCACTGGCCTTATGGCAGTGAAATATTCAAAAGGGTCATCGAAGAGGTGAGTAAACTGGCGAAAAAAGAATAAGCTGATACTTCGGGCTATGCACGTGATGTTGTGAATTTGCAGACATACGACAAGTTCGCTCGAATCAATTCCCATAATTCGGCATCAATCCTGAATCAGCACCGCATTTTAAAAGAGACTATCGATACAAACGTCAAAGAAGGAATGTCCGAGAGAATGGATTCGAGCGTCTGTCAGGAAGTGTATGATCGCAAAAAAGGAACCTCCATCACAGGAAGTTCCACAACTATGCCAAATAAACATTTTCATTATGCCATCTTAAAAATTGGGATGACGGCTTTTCTTGTATATTGTCAGGTATCACAGCTAACTTTTTACCATGGAAAGCATAGTACTCTTTGCCGTTTCCGTAATCTTCCTTTATCCTCTTGCTTACCTCAATGTGCAAGTCTTCATTGATGGTTATATATCCTCTATCAAATAACGTATGAAGATCCTTTCTCAGCAATAAGCCATTGCTCGTGCTGTGGGGTCCGTTTTGAGAGTAAGGTTTGATATGGGCCGCTTCCAATACAGGCAATGTCTTCTCTCCTGATATGGCACAACGCCGATGATAGGCCTCTGTTACCATAATCTTAAAAATCCCTTGTCCGATTCGGGGATATATGATTTGGCCTGCCCCATATCTGTTCGATGTACTCTCTTCATATACGCTGTCTGCTTGACTTATTGAAACTCGATTCAACTTTACTGTAGGATGTCACTTCCTCATTCAGATGATTCCTCATTCAGATGATTGTAGGGAAATAAGTTGATTGGTATAATATCCCTGTACAATAGAACCGGCGCTTCAAGGGTGGCCGCGGCTGATCCCCTTTGAAAGGGGGTGATGCCATGACAGTATATGAAGCATTGTCCCTGATGATCGCATTCGGGATTTTGATTGCTACAAAACTGTCTCAGAATAAAAAGAAGTAGGTCACCCTTGAACTTTTTGGGGAAGTCCGGGTGACCTTGCTTCTACCTGCTCCACAATTGAGCCGTGGCCCTTTGAGGGCGACTATTGTACCTGACCGTATGTTACCAGCACCTGCGGTCGTTTTTATAATATGCCACATAAGTAACTTATAATAGTATCTTGACAAGAAACTGTACAAAAGTCAAGAAACAGAAAAGAGACTGTTTCCGGTCCCCTAATGTTTGCCCCCTGGCAGCACCGTGAAATACCGGCATGCCAACTCAACCGCCCGTAATATGGTCAAAATGTGGTGAATCACATTTTTTCAATCCGAAAAATCTTATTATTTCAAGGTTAGTAAGGTTACACACTCCACATGATACGTATGCGGGAACATATCCACCGGCTGAACCTCTTGCGTCTTGTACCCCCGGTCTTCCAGGAACCGCAGGTCGCGGGCAAGCGTGGAAGGATTGCAACTTACATAGACAACCCGCTCTGGTCGCATATCCACAATTGTCGATAACAAAGCTTCGTCACAGCCTTTGCGGGGTGGGTCGACCACGACCACATCGGCCCGCAGACCCCGTTCCTCGTACAGCCGGGGAATCACTTTCTCCGCTTCGCCTTCCAGGAACCCCACATTCTCAATTCCGTTCAGTTCCGCATTCCGCTTGGCATCCTCAATGGCCGCCTCGACGACTTCCACGCCCACGACATGCTTGGCCTTCCGCGCCAGAAACAGCGATATCGTGCCAATCCCGCAGTAAGCGTCAATGACAGTCTCCTTCCCGGTCAATTGCGCATATTCCAGAGCCTTCCCATACAAGACCTCTGTCTGAACCGGATTCACCTGAAAGAACGAACGGGCCGAGATGGAAAATCGGACATCGCCAATCCGGTCCTCAATCCGATCCTTGCCCCACAGGGTGTAGGTATCAGGTCCAAAAATGACATTGGTGACCGCCGTATTCACGTTCTGAATAATGGATACCAGGTGGCCAATCTCCATCCGCAAACGAGACACAAGCTCCTCCACACGAGGAATCTTGCGACCGTTCGTCACCAGCACCACCATGGTTTCACCTGTGTGATAGCCAACGCGGGCGACGATATGCCGAACGAGTCCCTGATGGCTGACCTCGTCATATACCGGGATCCCGAGGTCCACCAGAGCCCGCTTGACCTTCCCCACAATCTCGTCACTATACGGATGTTGGATCAAACAGCCTTCCATGTCGATAATTTCGTGGGTGCGGGGAGCGTAGAAACCCGCGACTACCTTGCCGTTGACAAGCCCCACCGGCACTTGCGACTTGTTTCGGTATTTCCAAGGCTCGTCCATGCCAAGCACGGGAAGAACTTCAACATCCTCCAGTTTTCCAATCCGTGCCAGGGCATCCACCACCAGTTGCCTTTTATGGGCAAGCTGTCCCTCATAGGTCATGTGCTGCAGATTACATCCCCCACAGCGGTGATAAATCGGGCAGGGCGGTTCTGCCCGAAATTCCGAAGCCTGCAGCACCTCAACCAATCTGGCAAAACCATAGTTCTTGTTGACCTTGGTCACCTTCGCCCTGATCCGTTCCCCTCTGATGGCCCCCGGCACAAACAGGGTGTAGTCCTGATAGCGACCTACACCTTCCCCTTCGTGCCCCTGCCCTGTTATATCAAGTTCCACGTATTGATTTTTCTCTACCGGAAGTTGTGCTTTTACTTTTGCCATGATTCGTCCCTTGCCTTATTCAAAATTCGGCAGGCAGCCTCGTGGGCCTGGATGCGCCACTCCTCAATCCGCTCCAGGAGAACCTCATCTCCGCCGCCACCCCACTCAATATCCGTCCGCTCAATCTCATAAATAGCGTCTGCCGCCCCACGCCCCAAATGAGCAATCACCCGCACATCGGCACGAACGGAACTGGCCGCCTGATCCGCAACCCCTTCCATTAGACGCAGCACCTTTACAAGAGAGGAGGCAATCTTGGCAGGCGCGGCAATCTGCTTTCGGACACAGGCCGGTCCCTCTCCCCGAATCAGTCGGGCGGCTTCCTGTACATCTTCCTCGGCAAAGCGCAGAAGATTTTCACTTAATTCACCTGCCGCATCCGCCACTGCCGACCAAACAGGAGGCCCTCCACAGGCCGAATGTTTAATTGACACCCGCGCAATCAATTCTGTAAGACTTGCCAATAAGGCTCCCACGACACCGATTACAGCACCGCCCGCAGGACTGGGAATCTCGGGGCGGCCGACTTCCTTGCAAAAATCTATGAGAGAACAATTCTTATACTCCATCCGTACACCCTCTTCCGCTTTCCTAGTATACACCAAATATGGCCGGTTCTCCCGTGAGGGAGAAACCCAAGAAAGCGAGAACTCCCAAAGGATCGGCAGTTCGTCAAACTTTAACATGGATCAAATTGCATTTGAACATTGAACCCGATATAGTAGTGTTGTATAGTCATTACATTTTTTAGGAGGACCCCATGAAGAAGAGAACCCTTTCTGCTCTGGTGGCAGGCTCCCTGCTCCTGAGCGGACTCACAGGAATGTCGAGTGTTGTTCAAGCCGAAACCAAATATAACATCATTGTCGAAGACAAGGCGATTGCGTTTGACCAGGAACCATTTTTGCAGAAAGACCGTCTTATGGTTCCGCTTCGAGCGTTAGCGGAAGGATTGGGCGCTGAAGTTACATATGATGCCGCAACTGACACTGCCACCATCAAGAAAGAGGACATTACTCTGTTTCTTGACTTCAAAACCGGTCTCGTAACGAAGAATGGCGAACCTGTGACCATGGATCCGGCCCCGCAGGTTGTCAATGGTCGCACCATGGTTCCCATCCGCTTCATCTCCCAGGCTTTCGGCAACAATGTGGATTGGAATGGCTCCACCAATACGGTCACCGTATTCCCAACCGAGTCCACCATGAAAATGCGCCAGAAGATCAAAGAGATTCTGCTCAAGTCGACTGAAGAAACCAATAAGCAGGATTCGTACCAGTTCGACATGAACCTGTCGGCCGAAATTCCGACCAACACCCTGAAAGTCACAGTTCAAGGGAACGCGTTGTTTGACTATACCAAGAATCCGTTTGTCCTGCACGGCAAGGGATCGATGCAAGGCGGAACCCTCCTGCAACAGCAAACTGCGGAATTTGAAATGTACCTGATGGACGGCTACGTGTACTTCTTCGAACCGACCAGCAAACAATGGATGAAAACGCAATTCATGAAGCCGGAACAGTGGGACCAATTCGTCAAAATGTCCACCGGATCGAACAGCGAACTCCAAGCGGCTCAAGCCGACCTGATCCTGCCTTTCGCAACTTTGAAGGAAACTTCCGATTCCTATATGGTGAATTATAACTTCAACGCAGCGGGCATCAAGAAACTGATGGAAAAATCGGCCGTTCAGCCCCCCGAGCAAAACCCGCAAGCGTTGGAGGCCATCAAAACCATGAGAATGTCTGTTGAACTTGACAAGTCCACCTACCTGCAATCCAAATTCAGTCTGGAGTTTCAAATGAACCTTCCAGGCATGGGAGCCATCAAATACGTCATTGACGGAAACGTCAAAAACTACAACAAAGTCCAAGCCATCAAACTGCCGGAAGAGGCAAAAAATGCAGTCGAGATGAAACTTCCCACAACGCCAATGCCACCTATGTAAGCAAAAGGATGGGCGAGGGCCCATCCTTTTGCTTATTACTCCCCTATTTCTTTCACCGTGATCACCGGAACCGGCTTTGACACGTAAGTGCCTTCCAGCTTCTCTGCCGGCAGGACTCCCTGCTTGGCAAGCTCCTTTATGTTGGCGTTGTTGGGATTCGATATGTAATAACGCAACTCCTCGCTTGGCAGAAGCGGGAAAACCTTCCTCAGGTCAAATGAACCCCGGTCCTGCAGATAGATTTTCAACTGATAGGGACCGTATTGCTGCTCGGTGGGTCCCGGAAAGGTATCCAGCAGCTTCCGCCGCATCTTTTCCAGTTCCGCCTCAATCAGCTTCTTCAGTTGATCCAGTTCGTAATACCTCGCGAGAAAGTCCTGCATGCCCATCCCCCCCGACTGCGCGCCACAGGCCCATCCAACCCGCCTGAGGGCTCTTTCTATGTCTATGGGGGACAAACCCGAATTAGAACTATGCCAACACCTGCAAATGATGTCTGAGGACCACAAATTCGGCCGGGAGTGTGCCACCATGCTCTCCGTCCAGGTTCAGATCCACATGTTCCCGGGATCTGACTGTCAAACGATCCGCCTGGAAATGAATCACGCGGTTGCTGTGTATATGCTCTCCCCGGAGCGCCTGGGTGGCCAGCCTGATGATATCCGGAATGGTCGATTGCTTTACGATGATCACATCCAGCAACCCGTCATCCATCTTGGCATCAGGGACCAGATTTTCAAACCCGCCCACCCGTCGGGAATTCATAATCAGGCACAGCATGGCTTTCCCTGAGAACCCGAAGTTCTCGGCCTCCACTTCCAGGTGAATGTCCCTTAATTGAGGGATTTTCTCCAGCCCCTTCATGTAGTAAGCCAACTGGCCCAATGCGGTCTTCAGCTTGCTTGGCACCTCGTAGGTAATTTCCGTAAGCCTTCCACAACCGGCTATATTGATGAAAAATTGGCCGTTGGCCTGCCCGACATCCAGAGGTCGAATCTGAAACCGGGTCAACTGGTGGGCCGCTTCCAGCAAATCCCGGGGCAGCCCCAAAGCTCCCGCCAAATCGTTGCTGGTCCCGGCCGGCAGAATTCCCAGCACCGGCCGCTTCTCCGCTTGCGCCAAACCGTTTACCACTTCGTTGACAGTGCCGTCACCGCCAGCGGCAATCACGTAGTCGAACCTGTCCTCCGCCGCCTGCATGGCAGCCTGAATCGTGTCCTCCGACCCTTTGGTCATATGGCAGGACGTCTCAAGCCCGGCCAACTCCAGAATGTCAAGAATTTCGGGCAGGTGTTGGCGCATGGCTTCTTTTCCGGAAGAGGGGTTGTAGATGAGTCGAGCCCGTTTTCGCATAGGAAACTGCACTATTGAATCCGCTCCAGTATCAGCTTGTTCAGCATTTGCGGATTCGCCTTGCCCTTTGTCGCTTTCATGGCCTGGCCGACAAGAGCGCCAATCGCTTTCTCCTTGCCCGCTTTATAGTCCGCAACCGATTGCGGGTTGTTGGCGATCACTTCTTCCACAATCTTGGCCAGTTCGCCCTCATCCGAGATCTGAACCAGGCCTTTTTCCTGGATGATTCTCTCCGGATCGCCGCCTGTTTCAAACATCTCTTCGAACACCGTCTTGGCAATCTTGGTCGAGATCGTTCCTTTGTCAATCAAGCCAATCAATTTCCCAAGCTGGTCCGGTTTTACTTTCGAGTCCTTGATCTCAAGTCCGGCTTCGTTCAAGTGGCCCATCAATTCGCCCATGATCCAGTTGGACGCCGCTTTGGCGTTATCCGTATGCTTCAGGGTCTCTTCAAAGAAGTCGGAAATTTCCTTGGCCGAAGTCAGAACTCCCGCATCATAGGATGGCAATCCAAGCTGTTCCACATACCGGGTTTTGCGCTGATCGGGGAGTTCCGGAATGGTGGTCCGAATCTCCTCCACCCACTCCCGGCCAATAACCATCGTGACCAGATCCGGGTCCGGGAAGTACCGGTAATCATGCGCTTCTTCCTTTGAGCGCATGACAATGGTTTCATTCTTTGCATCATCCCAGCGAAGGGTTTGCTGGACAATGGTACCGCCTTCACTCAGCACTTTTGCCTGCCGTGACTGTTCATATTCAAGGGCCCGCTGGACGTTGCGGAAAGAGTTCATGTTCTTGAGCTCCGTTTTCGTGCCGAACTCTTTCTGCCCGTAGGGGCGGAGGGAAATATTCGCATCGCAGCGCAGCGATCCCTCTTCCATCTTCACGTCCGAGATCTCGCAATACTGCATGATCGCTTTCAACTTCTCCAGGTAAGCCCGGGCTTCTTCCGGAGTCCGGATATCCGGCTCCGACACGATTTCAATCAACGGCACGCCCACCCGGTTGAAATCGACCAGCGTATGGGTTCCATCCGGGGCATGGGTGGATTTGCCCGCGTCCTCCTCCAGATGAACCCGCGTAATGCCAATCCGCTTGGTCTCCCCGTTCACTTCGATCTCGATCCAGCCATGTTCACCCACCGGTTTGTCATACTGGGAGATCTGATAAGCCTTCGGCAAATCGGGATAGAAATAGTTTTTGCGGTCGAATTTGCTTTCTTCCGCAATCCTGCAGTTTAACGCCATTGACGCTTTGATTGCCAATTCCAGCGCTTGACGGTTGAGAACCGGAAGCACACCCGGATGTCCAAGACAAATGGGACATACATTGGTATTGGGAGGAGCACCGAAATGCGTCGGACACCCGCAGAAGATCTTGGACCGGGTCTTCATCTCAACGTGGACTTCCAGACCAATAACCGTCTCAAATTGGGCAACTGTCGCCTGTGTCATGCCCGTACACCTCCTGCCAATGCAGGACGGAGATCCAACTTCGCCTGCTGCTCATATGCATGAGCCACCTTCAAGAGAGTGGACTCATCGAATGCTTTGCCGATAATCTGGAGCCCGACAGGCATTCCTTGCGCCAAACCGCACGGCACCGAGATTCCGGGAAGCCCTGCCAGGTTCACGGGTATCGTATAGATATCATTCAGGTACATGGTCATGGGGTCGTCGATTTTCTCTCCGGACTTGAAAGCCACAGTCGGAGCTGTCGGCGACACGACCACGTCAAACCGCTCAAACACTTTGTCAAAATCCTGCTTGATCAGGGTACGGACTTTTTGCGCCCGCAGATAATACGCATCGTAATAGCCGGAGGACAAAGCGTAAGTGCCCAGCATGATCCGGCGCTTCACTTCCGGACCGAAGCCCTGGGCCCGTGTCTTCTTGTACATATCCAACAGGGCCTCCGCATCTTCCACGCGGACCCCGTAACGGACCCCGTCATAGCGGGCCAGGTTGGAAGAAGCTTCTGCCGGTGCGATCAGGTAGTAAGTGGAAACAGCATATTGGGTGTGCGGAAGTGTTACCTCTTCAACAACGGCACCAAGGGATTCCAGCGTTTGGATCGCTTCTCTCACCCGTGCCGCCACTTCCGGATCGAGTCCTTCCGCAAAATATTCCTTCGGCATCCCGATGCGGAGCCCCTTGATGTCCCCGGTCAAAGCGGCCAGATAATCGGGAACTTCCACATTGGCCGATGTGGAATCCATCTTGTCATAGCCGGCAACCGCTTGGAGTACGGTTGCTGCGTCTTCCACATTCCGGGCAATGGGGCCGATTTGATCCAGGGAGGAGGCAAACGCCACCAATCCGAAGCGGGATACACGGCCATAAGTGGGTTTAAGGCCTACCACCCCGCAATAGGAAGCCGGTTGACGCACGGAGCCGCCGGTGTCAGAACCAAGCGCAAACGGAACATGCCCCGCAGCGACAGTGGCAGCCGAACCGCCGGAGGAACCGCCCGGCACCCGTTCCGGATCCCAGGGATTCGCCGTTTTGAAAAAGGAAGAATTCTCCGTCGAGGAACCCATCGCAAATTCGTCCATGTTGGTTTTTCCGACCAGAACGTAGTTATGTTCTTCCAGTTTCGCCACAGCAGTGGCGGTATAAGGCGGAATGTAATTGGCAAGAATCTGGCTGGCACAGGTGGTTCTTACACCCTCGGTACACATGTTGTCCTTCAAGGCGCCTGGGATTCCGTATAACAAAGGCAGGTTTCCTTCTGGCAGATTGTCCAGTTTTTTCGCGCGGGCCATAGCCTCTTCAGCGGTTACGGTCAGGTACGCTTTGATGGTTCCGTCCGTTTCCTCAATTCGCTGGAGGGCGACTTCCGTCAGTTCGGAAGGCTTGATCTCCTTGTCGCGAATCTTTGTGTGCAAATCACGAATCGATACGTCCAGTATGCTCATGTTATCCCTCCATCACAGCCGGTACCCGGAACTGGCCCGCATCCTTGTCCGGTGCATTTGCCAGTGCCTGCTCGTTGGTGAGCCACACACGGGACTTGTCCTCCCGCATCACATTGTGGATCGGCAGCACGTGGCTGGTGGGCTGTACGTTCTCCAGATCGAGTTTCTGCAGTTCTTCCGCATGCTGGAGGATCTTGTTCAACTGATTCGTATATTGCTCCATTTCGTTATCCGTCAGGGCAAGCCGCGCCAGATTCGCGACGTGCGCCACATCTTGGGTCGTTATGGACATAGGTTCACCCCCGAAAAATCATTTTCAGATTATACCATAAGGGCGACAGCGCCGCCAATCAAATCCATTTTTCCGACCAGGCCTGGATCGATTCAACGACGTTCTTCAAGTCCATTCCTTTGGGGGTAAGTTCATACTCCACCCGCACCGGTGTCTCGGGATATACGTTGCGAACGACAATTCCGGCAGCCTCCAGTTCCTTGAGACGTTCCGTCAGCATTTTATCGCTCATTTCGGGAACAATTTCCTTGATGTCCCGAAACCGCTTGGGGCCGCCCAACAGAACCCGGATCAGCAAACCGGTCCAGCGTTTGCCAAGTATCTCAATTCCGGCTTCGTACTTTGGGCACATCGTTGTGTAATCCATCCTGATCACCTCTATGCCTCATCATAACACAATGTAGCGTGTTGAATTCTTTACAAATATTATACTATAATAAAGTAAGTAACTAAACAACCAAACCGTAACCAAAAGGAGGAAATCCCATGATCCGCATCATCCGCTCCAATGAGCGTTATCTTGCAGAACACGGCTGGTTGACCAGCCGCTTCAGTTTCTCCTTTGCCGAATATTACGATCCGGCCAATCTGTCCTTCGGCCCCATGCGGGTGCAGAATGACGACATCATTCAACCCGGCACGGGCTTCGGCATGCATCCGCATAAGGAAATGGAGATTGTCACTTACGTCATCAGCGGCCAACTGCAGCATGAGGACAGCACCGGCAACCGGGAAGTGCTGCGGGCCGGCGAGCTTCAACGCATGAGTGCCGGAACGGGAATCTTTCATTCAGAAGTGAACCCGTCGGCGGAGGAGCCGGTTCACCTGCTGCAGATGTGGTTCTTGCCGGAGACCCGGGGACTCACCCCTTCTTACGAACAGAAAGGATTCGACCGGGAAGCGCGAATCGACAAACTGCTGCCTGTCGTCTCCAATCGCCAATATGACGGCAATCTTCACATTCATCAGGATATGACCATCTATCTGTCCACGCTGCAAGCCGGTTCCGAAATCAACTACACGACACAAACCGACCGCCGGACTCACCTGTTTGTAATTGACGGCTCACTGACATTGAACGGTGACAAAATGGCTCAAGGCGATGCGGCCAGAATCCAGCAGGTTGCAGACCTCCATCTGGCAACCGGTACAGGCGCTGAGTTTATGTTGATAGACCTGCCGTAGGAGGATGGCCCCCCTTCTCGGCCTACTTGGCACCCCCGTATTCATAAGGCTTGATCAAACCGTACAAGGTCCTGACGGTCGGCACTTCGATGCCGGCCTGCCGGGCAATCCGGACTGCCGCTCCCTGAAGGTATTCCACTTCCAGTGGCAGGCCTTTGCGGAAATCCTGGTGCATGGATGAAGTGGCCCCTTCCGGCAGCCGGTACATGTTGTCAACCGTCTTGTCGGCAAACCGCTCCGAAAGCGTTACTCCTTTCGCGCCTGCCAGATCCCGCATTTCCGAAAGTGCCAGGCGGAATACTTCCAGCGTCGGTTCATGCATCAGGACTTCATTGATCGGCAGCCGGCTGGCGGTAGTCACCCCGGAAAATGCCGTGATAAAGGCATATTTGCTCCACATGTCAACGCGAACATCTTTGCTTAATTTCAGCTTCATGTTTGCGCCTTCCACCGCCTCTTCCAGTTGGCGGCAGAACTCTTCCTGCCCGGGAGTCAACGGCCCGAAAGTGATTTCATGCATCTGATTGGTATGAAGGATTCTTCCTTCCCGGTCAAGGGTTGAGATAATCTGGCAAATGCCCCCCAACACCGCTTCTTCTCCAAACTCCCGCTGCAGAATGTCAAAGTGTTCAATACCGTTCAGCAAGGGCAGCACCTTGGCTCCCTTTTCAAACAACGGACGAATCGATTCAATCGCTTCTTTCAAATGGTAGTTCTTCACTCCGAGAATGACCAGATCGCACGCCTCAATCTCCTCTGCCGCAAGAGCCGTCTTCGGGACCAGTTCCGCATCCCCAAACGGGCTTCGGATGATAAGACCGGTCTCCTTAAGCTGTTGGGCCCTTTTTTCCCGGACCAGATATGTAACATCAAACCCGGCTTCCTGCAGCCTTCCGCCGAAATAACCGCCAACCGCTCCGGCTCCCACCACTGTCACTTTCATTCTGACCACCCTTTCCTGTTGGAAATCCAGTCTGTTATATTAAGTCAGCAATTCATTTGGAAACGCCATCGGTGTTATTCTAATTATCCCTGAATCTTCGGAAAAAGTGGAGATCAAAAATATGGCGGTGCTGCCTGCCCACCCGGGCAAGGGAACAAACAAGCCGGGCCAGACTCTTCAGGAAACCAACCCTGAGCGGTCTGACCCGGCCTGCGCTATGCGTTAGTTTGTCACCCTCGTTCCGATGTGATAAACTCCTACGGAATCGAACACCATAATGGTTCCGTCGTCCTGCTTGCGGGCTGTCCAATTATCTTCGCTTTCTCCGTTCATGATCATGATTTCTGAGCTTTTCCCGGTTTTCTTCCATTCGCCGGTCAAATCGCCATCCAAAACGCTGGACCATTCATAGGTTCCATCGCTTTTGATGGTGATGTACCCAGCATTGGCACCGGGCGAGTATTGCCCTCCCACTGCAGCACCCGGTGTCCAGAGACTCCAGGTTCCGTAAAAGAAGCTGAGATCGATTGTGTTGACACCATTGTTGGAAGAGTTGTTGCCGTTATTTTGCGGAACGGAACCACCCTGGCCGCTGATGGTGATGGTTTGCGTCGCACTGTCAAACGAAACCGTTTGATTGAAGTTTTCGCTCACAAAGCGGATCGGCACCATGGTCCGGCCATTGATGACCTTGGCCGGTACGTCCATGTATACGGTTTTCCCGTTGACACTCGCTTCCGATTTGTCGATCCAGAGCATGATGGTGTTCCCGTTGTTTTGCGTCAGAGTCACCCGCTGCTCCGCAGCGTTATAGTCAATCTGTGCACCCAGCGCTTCCCCGATAAACCGGATGGGAACCATCGTTCTGCCGTCGAGGATAAAGGGAGCTACATCCAGCGACTTCTCCACACCGTTGACCCTGGCTGTATAGCTGCCAATCTGAAGGATGATTTGGGAGGATGCACCGCTGCCTCCGCTACCGGACTTCTTGGTGATGATGGCGCGCATGGGGCCCACTTTTCCAATATACTTGTTGTTTGCGTCATATGAGTAGATCAGGTAATAGTACGTATGATCGGCCAGAGCGTATTTGTCGACGAAACTGTTCTCGTACAGATTAAAGTCGGTCAGCTTCACATAATCGGCACCGTTGTCGGAACGGTACAGAATGTAGTAACTGTCGTTGGAGTAGCGCTTCCAGGAAATTTCGATGGCGGAACCTTCCTCGAAGTAATAGGTGGGAATCTCATCGCCTGAAGTGCCTTGATTACCGCCCTGGTTGTCGTTGGAACCCTGGTTGTTGTCACCGCCTTGCTTTTCAAACACATAGGAAAAATAGACTTTGGTCGGCAGGGTCATCCGGTCAATCCGAATCTTGGCCAAAGACCCGTCCTGCAGAACTATCAGATACACTTTCCCCTGTTGCATGTCCACACTGTTGGTGTAACCGGCCAGATCGCTGTCTGTGGGATCTTCCAGGTCCTGGCCCTCCAGTTCAAGGATCCCGGTGGCTCCCAAGTCCCCATACTGGTTCATCACAATATCCACTTCTTTGGATTTGCTCGAATACTTCATTGTTTTCAGGTTAAGTCCGCCTTGCGAAAGCACATCTCCCGACCACAAAAGGGTGTAGGGATGCAACGGATCATAGACCCCTTTTTGGACTTCCCCCCATTGGATCTGTTCGGCCGCTTTTGCCGGGGCCGGCAGCAGGATCATGGAAAAAACCATTGCCAGCGCCAACATGGCAGCCCAAAACTTCTTTCTCACCATGCCTGTTTCTCCTCCTTGCCCTTGTTGTCTTGCTTACCCCATTGCAGATCTGCTCTTCACAGTTCACATCCGCAGTATAGAATCATTGAATTACCGCAGGCTTACCGGTCACTTACCCGGTTCTTACCGTTTCATGCGATTCGACCTGCCCAAAAGAAACTGCCGCGGTCAAACCGCGGCAGCCAGGAGTTGCTATTTGCCAATCAGATCCTGCTCGGAACGGGGAATAAAATACAGATGGATATCGTAATGGGGAACCAGAAACCCTGGATGTCCGTTGGGATTCCAGTCGATGTCCGCATGATCCACGGAAGAAGGAATCGGTACGCCGCCGGTTCCCGGTATATCCTTGACCGTCTTGTTCAGTTCCTTGTCAGGCATGTATTCCAAGAAGACAAGTTTTCCGTTATGGATGCCAAAAATCGGTCCCAGCGGAAGGTTTTTCGGATCCGCCCAATGTTCCCCCATTTGCGGAACCACATAACCTCCATCCAGCGGTTTTACTCCTGCAGGAAGAATCGATACGTTGACAGTGGTCTTGGCCTCATCCCAACCGATTGCAAAATGGTCTTCGCCAAGCGTTTCCGCCAGCGCCCGGATGGGTGCGGTCACTACACCTTTTACCACATGGGCCGCCCCGTATTTGTCAGTAACCGTTTTTCCATTCAGTGTAAGGGTCTTTGTCGCTTCCTTCCATTCAAATGATGCATTGTAATGTCTGGCAAATGCTTCAACTGATCCGTAAATCCGGTTGTTTGGCATCATGTGAACCGATGCGTCATCCACGTTGGTACCATTGAGATTGAGATGGATTTGCCCTTCATGGGCGGCTCCAAGATTGGAAATACTTCCCAACAACAGTCCTGCAAACGTGAAAGACAGAATCATTTTTCTCATTGTGAATCCTCCCCTAGAATGGTTTGCTGATCATCAGAACCAGGATCAGAGCAGCCAGCAAATGTACAGACATCAGGTAGGGGCGGGCTTCCTTCACCAAGTTTTCATACCCGTCCGGAATCCGCTCACCGGTGCTTGCCAGCACACATTCAGCGATCCGTTTCATCTTTCTTGGGACAATGCCAATTGCAAGGATCTCAAGCAACACAAACAATCCAAGCGAGACATTCAGCCATCCGTGTTGAAATCCGGTGTTGGACATCCACATGATTCCGATGCCGCTTGCCAGCAGCAGAACTGCACCTGTTTTCGGGAATTTTTCAAGCTTAAACAAGAGTTGGTAGGCCCATCGGATTTGATCCCCCGTCTTCGCAAATTGCATGATCAATGGAAACGCGAAGCCGGACCGGTTCCGATGACCGCTGCCAGTACGTGAATGACAATCAGCAGTGTCAGCAAGAGTTTTACCCTCCTTTCCAATATATGATAATTTTTTTAAATCTAAAGGAAGTATAAAGGCAGAAAATTACCAGCCAGTTACCGTTGACTTACCGAACACACAAAAAAACCCCGGTCAACACCAGGGCAATCCTTTCGCTTACTGTTCAAAGGAACTTCGGGCATTGAGCGTTTCCATGGCGCTGTACTCGTCCGGAAACAACTCCATGTAGGCAGTCAAACCGACTATGCGAAAGATTTTCTGATAATGGGGGGATACTCCAAACGCAAACGAGGAATGCTGGCGCTGCTGCGCTTCCCTGACAAACCGGATCAGCAGAGAAATCCCCGCACTGTTGATATACTGCAGGCCCGTCATGTCAAACAGAATGTATTTGGTGTCCTCAGTCTGGTTCAACCAGGGATACACCTGAAAAAACGGCTGTTCCTCATTTCGCGTCAATTCACCCTGAATGCGAATGACCCAGATATCCCCTTTGTGTTCCGTACTCAATCTAACTCCGGTATTCAGAGAGACCGCCTCCCCCTTCTGCCTGCATGTTTACTGTTATCTCAAACCGTGTTCCGTGGTCACTAACGTGATATTGCCAGGCGTCCGCCAACTGGTCAATGATTTGCAGCCCCCATCCCCGGGGTTCCCCATCAGTCTCCATCACACGGTCAATCGGCTGAAACTGCGGCGATTTGCTCCACCTGCTCCGTCCGCCCTCGTCTTCAACCCTTATCGTCAGACAATTGTCTTCGTATTGCAGTTCCAAACGATAGCTTTTCCTTTCATCCATGGCGTTGCCATGCTCAATTGCATTCAGACACGCCTCTGACACCAGAGTTTTGATGTCTTCCAAACGGCTCAAGCTGGCTCCCGCTTGTTGCAAGAAGGGTTCAATCAGCTCCATGGCCGTTTTTTCCGTTCCAAGCCGGCTGGGAAATGAGGTTTGTATGCACTTTTTGGCTTTCTGTTCCACAACCCCTACCTCCGCCTCAAACCATTTTGTCTTGAGTATATCGAGGCTCGCTAACCATTGACTTACTGTTTCCCCGATCCTGGTTTCAGCCGCCAAAATGCAGCACCACAATCGTCTCATCGTCCTGTCGGATCGCCGAGGAACGATGTGTGTCCAAAGCGTCTGCAACCACCTGAAGCAAATTCCCGGCTGTCCGACTCCCCGCTTGCACCCATTGGCGTACCGTTTCAAATCCTGCCAGTTCCCCTGATGGCGATCTCGCCTCCAGTATACCGTCTGTATAGAACACCACGCGGTCACCCGGTTCCAAGACACCTGTAAGTTCGGGAATTGGAGGATGCCGGTCGATCCCAAGCGGCAGGGAAGATGTCTCCCATTCGGTCAGCCCTTTGGCCGATAAGAGAAGAGGTGGCAGATGGCCGGCACTCGCATAACTGTACTCCCCCGATTCTGCATGAATCGCCAGAATACCCGCTGTTACATACATTCCAGGCATCAGCACATCGCTGATGGAACTGTTCATTCTGTCCAGCAGGTCGGAAGGTGTCCCGCCATGCTGGAGTTCCGCCCGAAACAATCCCAACACGGTTGACGTCACAAGGGCGGCGGGCAACCCTTTGCCTGACACATCACCAATGATCACCACCACCGTTTGTTCGTCTACCATCGCATAATCGAAGAAATCACCGCCCAGGTCGGCCGCGCTTGCGGAACGTCCTTCCACCCTCACTAACCCCGCGGCTAGCGGAGAGGACGGCAGCAAGGAAGTTTGCACCCGGTTGGCAAGAGCCAACTCCTGCGACATTCTCTCGTAGTATTGCTCCGCTTTTTCCTGCAGCGAGTTAAACTGAACCTTCAGATCACCCACTTCGTCGGCGCTTTCCACTTTCAACCGCCGGGTGGATTGCGGGAAATCCAGGCGGTTAAACTCCGCCAGACTGGTTCGCACCTGGTCGATATCCTTCACCACATCATCCACCGCCGACCGGGCAAAAGCATAGGAAAGCACCAGAAACAGCAGAAAGAAACCCAACAAAGCAGGCAGCAGACGTTCGTTGCCTGCAAGGCCAATCTGCAGATACATGTATTGCATGCCCATCATGACCGTCAGGGAAGTCATCACGCCAATGATTCGCCAGCGAAAGGACATGGTCAATCCCAAACCTACCGGGTTGGCTTCGGCCAACCATGACAGTACGGGCCGCAAGATGTTGCGGGATCCGTTATAGAGCATCAAAGCCAACAGCCATACCAGTGCGGTCTTGAACAGGAAGTTCTTGAAGAACCAGGCCCATTCCCACTCCCGGTAATGAAGGTAGGAATTGTTCACCCACCATTCGGCCACCAGATACAGAGCAGCGAACAGGATTCCGAAAGTCAGGAATCCGCGAAACAGATTGAAGGGGAAACGGATACAAACCTGAGCCATTCTGACTGTTTGTTCAGGTGAATAAATATCTTTGGCGGAGAGTTTCTGTTCAAATGCGTCAAACAGACTGCCCAGCAAGAATTTGACAATCGTCATGAAAATCAGAACAAAGCCGATGCTCGACAGACTGATCATTTTGAAACTGTACAGCAGCATGTACTCGAGACTGTCCCCGTTTAACAACCCGATGGCGGATATGATCGCCCCCAGGGCTGCCACCTTGACAAAGAGCCCGAGAAATTGAATTTGCAACTTGCCCACGGATGTTCTCCCCCTACTCTCCCTACCCATCTCACAACCGGCTACCTGCCCTGCCCACTCCTGGCCTGTTCCAGCACCCAGACGGGAATCTCTTCCGATTCCCTCTCCAACAAGTGGATGTAGCGTTCACATGTATCCGCTATCCTTTTTCTGTCTCCAACCAGCAGCCAATCCTTGCAAAGCTGTCGGAGAACGGACAGATCCCACTCATCGGCCGCCAGCAACAGTTCGCCGTAGTGGACAGCCCTTTCCATTTGCCCGTTTTCCCTGGCATATTCCCATAACCTTCTCAGCATGCGTTTCTGATGGTTGGCCAGTTCCACACGCAGCGTTGCTATCCAGTCCTCATATTCAAACTCGGGTGCCACAACGGGGTTGTACATCCCAATCGACTTGTCATACAACTCGGATGCGGCCGCAGGATCGTCAAACCACAACTGATGGCCCACCGATGCCCGTTTCCGGTATTCCTCCACGTCGATTCCGCCAATCCGGTTCTCATTCAGCGCAACCATTCCGTCCAGAATCATCGCCCAATTGTCTGGGACACCCGTTGCTCTGGCGAACAATTCCCGCAGCCGGTGCATAAGCACATGCAAATAATTGCCGGAATGAATATTCTCTTCATCGGCGAATAGCCGGTCTGTCAGTACGTCCTTGACCATGCGGTAACGCGGCTGCAGCAGGAGCAGCGCCAGCAGTTGTTTTACTTTCTTGCGGCCGTAACGGCGGGGAAACAGCTCCTCTCCACCGGAAAGATACCCCTGAAACGTGCCAAAGAAAGTAAACCGGCATTCCATCTTGCCGGAGCCCGTCTCAATAGAAGGCCGGGGCGCTTCCGATGCGGTCAATCGATCGGCCTGACCGATCCAAAAAGGATCTCCGTAGGATTTGGCCAGAAACTTCGCCAATGCAACTTTCTCGGGGAGCAAGGAATTCTTTGCTTCAAGAATCTCCCTGGCCACTTCCGTTTCCCGGTCGATCAAGATCCCTGCCAGATTTCCAGTCAGGGTTTGCGCTGCTGTTGAGTCCCGCCATGCCATAACCGGATGACAATCTAAGCGTTGCAATCTGTCTGTGATCAAGGAGGAAGGGAATTGTTTGATCCACTGGTCTGTTGCCAATTGCCATTCCATTTTCATTGGATGGGTACCCGTTCTCAACAGGTACAAGCCCATTTTTTCGAATACGCGGCCCAAGACCCATTTGGCAGCCTCGTCCGTTACTGCTTCCCCGTGCAACATTCTTTTGTAAAAATCGTCTGCATCGGACAATCTCCCGTTTATAACGGCGGCCTGGGCAAAGAAAAACCGTGCCAGTATTTCGCCCAGATCTCCCCCTGCAGTCTGTTCATCCTTCAATTGCGTGTGCAAAGCTTCCAGTTCGGGTTCCCATCCCTGGAGATCCAAACGAAGCAAGCCCAACAAGGAAAGAGAAGCAGCCATTTGATTCGCATTTCCGTACCTTGCCAACACAGGGATCAATCGACGAAGCCTGCCTTCCGCCACGGCCCAGTCCCCCGTCAGATAATTGCGCAAAATCAGCAGAAACGCTTTCCAGGGATGACACTGCAGAATCCATTCCTCACTTTGTTCCCATTTCTGTTCCAAAGCAAGGACAAGGGATTCCGGCCAATCGTATCCAATGTTTGCTTCCAGCCATGCAACCCCGGAAGGTCCCCAGATATCCGGTTGGTTCGCCATATGTCCGCCCCCTGTTCTGTCAATAATCATATTCGAGGGATCGCGTCCAAATCCTTGCTTCTGTTTCTCCATTTCCCGAGAAATATCGACATAAAAAGCCGCCAAGGGCGGCGCTCTTATTCTACATCTTTACCGGGATCGAACCCGTTCTGACCCAATTCCGAACCCGGTTTTTGAGTATTTGTCTGTTGTGAGGGAGGGTTCGGTGTGCTGTGATTGCCTCGCAACTGCAAAGGCAAGAAAAAACAGGACTGAATATCAGGCTTATCTTGTCGAGACAAAGGAACACCCAGAAATAGGACTTTTATTCAGTCCTATATGCTAGTTTTTACTTTTACACCTCGAAACTCACCCGAATAAGACTGAAAATCCCCCCTATTCTTGATGTGAAAATCAAATAATCAAAAATAAGGCTGACTTTCAGTCCTATTTTTCATTGGATGTATTATGTAAACCGAACCACGGTCATAGAAACATCCCACCAAACTTTTGGAAAAGGTGAAGTCGGAGGAATCATCTCTGGCTTCTTGTCACTTCCGCTGTCCATTCCAGCATGCCCCCCTGCAGATTGAACAGTTTGTCGAACCCCCGTTCATTCAACAGATGGCACGCCATCACACTGCGTCTGCCGCTGCGGCAGATCACCAAATATTCCTTTTCCTTGTCCAACTCGTCAATCCGGGATTCCAGCTCACCAAGCGGGATTAGCACCGCACCTGGAATGTGCCCTGCCTCATACTCTTCCGGCTGCCTGACATCCAGCAGCACAAGATCCTTCTTCTCCTTCAAAAAATCGGCCCCAAGAGCTGCCGGAACATTTGTGTACACACGAACTTGCACCGCACATGCCTCCCAACACAGAAAAAAGTCAGGGGCAACCGCCCCTCTTACCTGTTCTTCAATAAGCGAATACCGTTTAATGTCACAAGAATCGTGGCTCCCATATCGGCCAGTATCGCCAGCCAGAGCGTCAGCCAACCCGGGAAGACCAGCAGAACCGCAAGCAATTTGGTAACCAGCGCGAAGGTGATGTTTTGTTTGATGATCCTTACAGCACGACGCCCTAACCGGATTGTGAACGGAAGTTTCGACAGATCGTCGGCCATCAGCACAATGTCGGCCGTTTCCAGCGCCGTATCGGTTCCGGCACCTCCCATCGCAATTCCTACAGTTGCGGTTGCAAGAGCCGGTGCGTCATTGATGCCATCGCCCACCATGGCGACTTTGCCGTATGCTTCCCGTAATTGCTTCACCATCGCGAGCTTGTGCTCCGGAAGCAGCTCTCCGTAGTGTTCATCCACACCTGCTTGCTCCGCCATGGCATGCGCTGTTCTCCGGTTGTCCCCGGTCAACATGATCGTTTGCTTGATGCCAGCCTGTTTCAACTCGTCAACGGTATGCTTTGCGTTCTCCCTGAGCTGATCAGCCACCGCCAGCAAGCCGAGAACCCGGGTGCCGGTTCCAAGAATCATAACCGTTTTGCCTTGGGCTTGTAAAGAGGCAACAGACTCCTGAATCGGTGAGATATCGACATGCATTTCTTCAAACAAGCGGGGGTTCCCGATATAATAAGATTCCCCGCTAATGGTTCCCGCTGCTCCTTTCCCGGGGATGGCGGCAAACTCAAGGACCGGTTGCAGGGTGATCCCTTGTGCCTCCGCTTGTCTCACGACAGCTTTCGCCAGTGGATGCTCCGATAGCTTTTCCAAGCTGGCGGCAATGCGAAGGAGTTCCTTCCCGTGCCATCCATCAAACGGAAGAAGGTCTGTAACAACAGGTTCCCCTTTGGTCAATGTGCCTGTTTTGTCAAACGCCACGGCCCTCAGGTTTCCCGCTTCCTCCAGAAACACCCCGCCCTTGATCAACACGCCATGTTTGGCTGCCGAACCAATTGCCGACACAATGGCAACGGGCGTTGACACTACCAGCGCACAGGGGCAGGCAACCACCAGCAGCGCCAATGCTTGATAGATCCACTTGTTCCATTCCCCCGCAAAGAACAGGGGCGGTATAAGGGCAATCCCAACAGCCAGGACAATCACCGCCGGTGTGTAGTACCTGGCGAATTTATCGACAAAGGCTTGCGCCGGTGCCCGCTGGTTCTGTGCTTCCTCCATCAGGTGAATGATCTTGGCGATCGTTGTGTCCTCTGCCAGTTTTGTTACTCGAACACGAATAGCCCCTTGCTGGTTCAGGGTTCCGGCATATACGGCATCTCCTGCCGATTTCTCAACCGGCATTGATTCTCCTGTAATGGCCGCCTCGTTGAAAGAAGACTGTCCTTCCATAATGATCCCGTCGATGGGGATTTTTTCTCCCGGTCGGACAAGGATCGTATCGTCAACCGCCAGTTCTTCAACCGGTATTGGAATTTCCTCTCCGTTGCGGATCACCGTCGCCTCCTTCGGGGCGATATCCATGAGAGAGCGGATCGATTGCCGTGCTTTCTCCATGGAATAGGACTCGAGCATCTCACTGACGGCAAACAGGAAGGCCACGACAGCCGCTTCTTTCCATTCCCCGATCCAGATCGCCCCTGTGATGGCGGTGGTCATCAGCACATTCATGTCAAACTCCAGCCGGAGCAGATTGCGAATTCCTTTAAGAGCCACTGCATAGCCGCCTGCTGCGGCTGCCGCAAGCAATAACCCCTTCCCTGCCCCCCCTTCGGCTCCCAATACGAATCCCAGTACCAGCGCCACCAACGAAAGCCCTGTGGTAACAGCCTTGCGATTCTCTTCCCAAAAGGTTCGCTTCTCTGTTGATTGAGGGGCTCCCACCGGATTGAGGGTGACGTCTTCCACTTTCTTTACTTCCCTTTGCAGTTCCTTATCCGAGATGGTTCCCACCACCGACAATCTGGCTGCCGCAAAGTTCAGATTCGCTTCCTTGACGCCAGGCAACGCCCGGACATGCCGCTCGATCTTCGCGGCACAACTCGCTCAGGAGAGACCTGTCAGGCGATATTGTTTTTGAATTCCCTCTGCAGTTGCCATTCTCTCCACCCCCGTTGGGTTCTTCATCGAACAGTCTTTATGCGTTCCGTCAGCAATGGGTGCAATGATCCTTCTCAGGGTGCAGATTCTCTGTCTCAATCTGGATGGTCGTGTGGGCGAGACCGAATTTTTCCCTGAGCACGGCCCCCAATTCATGAAGTACCGCCTGGCTGTCCCGTTCTTTGTCAATTACCACATGCCCGCTCATGCTGATGAAACCGGAGGAAACGGTCCAGACATGCAAATCGTGAACTTGTTGAACTCCGGCTACACAAGACATCGTCTGTTTTACCTTCCGCAGGTCAATATGGGTGGGAGTTCCTTCAAGCAGCACATGCACCGTATCCCGCAACAAACGGTAAGAACTGATCAGCACCAACAGCCCGATCATTACGCTGATAATCGGATCCGCATAATACCAACCGGTTACCAGCATAATAACTCCCGCCGCTATGGCCCCTGCCGACCCCAACGCATCACCCAGAACGTGCAGAAAAGCACCCCGAACGTTCAGGTTGTGGTGATGCCGGTCTCCCCGGGAAAGCACCCACGCACTCACCAGATTGGCCGCCAAACCAATGGTTGCCACAGTGATCATCAAGCCGCTCTGCACTTGTGGCGGATGGAGAAAGCGCTCATACGCTTCCCAAAAGATAAACAGCGATACCACAATCAGTGTGATCCCATTCAGTAAAGCGGCCAGCACCTCCGCCCGGTAGAAACCAAAGGTCCGTTCCATGGTCGCAGGCTTTGCGGCAAACCAAAGGGCAAGCAAACTCAGTCCCAAGGCAGCCACATCACTGAACATGTGGGCGGCATCTGACAAAAGAGCCAAACTGTTGGTGATAAAACCTCCAATTACCTCCGCCACCAGAATGATGCTGGTGATGGTCAACGCGATTGTCAAAGACCGCTTGTCGTCCCCACCGTGGCGATGATGCCCAAATCCATGATGGTGATGGTGATGATCGTGGCCGTGTTCATGGTCATTGTGATGATCGTGGTCGTGACGATCCTCATGAAGTCTCAACACAATGTCCCCCTATCTTCCTGCCGGGTGCGCGTTGGGGCGCATCTCCTGAGAATGGTCAAAGGCCATGCGGATTATGGTCTTCACATGAGCGTCAGCAAGGGCATAAAACACCATCTTCCCTTCTTTCCGGTGGCTTGCCAGACCGTTGTTCCGCAAAACCCGCAGGTGGTGGGACGCGTTGGCGACCGTTGTTCCGATAATATTCGCCACATCGCACACGCACAATTCATCTTCCAGCGAAAGGGCATATGCAATGCGAAAGCGGGTATCATCCGCCAACGCTTTGAAAATCGATGAGATGCCCTGCGGAACCTCAGTTTGACCGCGCAGTCTGTTCACTTTTGCCTCGTCATAACAAAAAATCTCACAAACATCTGTTGGCTGGTATTGACTCATCCATTTCGCCACCATTCATTCAAACATTTATTTTAATGTTAGAATATGCGAGTTGGTTCAGATTGTCAACTAAGAAAAGCGGCAAAACAAACGAAGGGGCTGTCCCATATTGGGACAGCCCCACATCTCTGAATGGATGTTATTCCTTAGCCAACTGCCTGATGTCTTTCAAAACCTCTTCTTTATCCATCTTCTCTCCCATGGAGTAGATCTTGCGAATATTGTTGTTGCGGTCGATCAGGAACAGGGACCTTACAGGATGGACGTAGCTTCCGTCCGGCTGTTTCTCTGCAAAGATCTTGTAATCCGCCAGAACTTTCTGCGTCTCCGCTTCCGTTCCCCTGTAGAACTTCCAACCCTTCCAGTCAACCTGCATGGTGTCGGCGTATTTCTTGATCGCTTCCGGTGTGTCCCGTCCCGGATCAAAGGTGATTCCCACAAATACCACATCGGAACCAAACAGTTTCCGTTTGTTCAATTCCTCCTGCATGGCGACCATATTCACGGTTGTGGTCGGACAAATATCGGGACAGTTCAGGAAAATGAACTCCACCAGTTTGACTTTGTTGCCCAATGACTGGAGCGACTCCTGTTGTCCGCTTTCAATATTGGCAAGGGTCCAGTTTGGCGCTCTTTCGATAACCGGCAACCGGGTACTGCCCCACCAGATCCAGTAGGCCAGTCCCCCTATCACCGCAAGCGCCAGTACCACAATCAACACATTCGCCGCTTTCCGTAATGCTGATTCCATTGAAATCACCTTCACCTGTTGACCAACACCACAATAATCGATGCGAGAGAGAAACAGATTCCCAGCAGATACAGGAACGCCACCGTTTGAATCTGGTTCATGCCCGATCGCATCAACTGGTGGAAAGTATGGGCTTTGTCCGCTTTGTGAATGGGCCGATGTTCCTTGATTCGTTTGATCGTAACATAGAAGAAATCAAAGATCGGCACACCCAGCGCCAGGACGGGAACGGCTACCGACACCAGCGTCGCCGCCTTGAATGCCCCTTCCACCGCAATCGCAGCCAGGGTGAATCCCAGGAATGTCGCACCCGAATCCCCCATGAAAATCTGGGCGGGATGGAAATTGTGGCGCAGAAAAGCCAGCGAAATGGCAATGAGTGTTACGGCAAACATGGCACTTGTGGTTTGTCCTTTTAACAGGGATATGAACAGCAGCGTTGTGGCTGAAATGGCAGCAATGCCGCCCGCCAACCCGTCAACTCCGTCGAGGAAATTGAACATGTTGGTGATTCCCACAACCCAAAGCAGGGTGCCCACTACCGACAGCCAAGTATCAAATTCGTAATAACCCGCCCCGCTGCCAAAAGGGACGGTGATTCCCTCAATCCGGATATCGAAAGAGATCAGGACAGTAGCGGCCAGCAACTGTCCCACGAATTTGGGCAGCGCCGGAAAATCCTTGCCCCTGGTTTTGGCGTAGTCGTCCACCAGCCCCACCAGAAAAATCACCAGGGCTCCCAAAGCCAATCCAATATACTCCCGGTTAATTTCTCCCATCACCATGGTGGTGGCAAAAAAGCCCACAAACATAGCCGCTCCTCCGAGCAGCGGGATGGGATCTCTATGTATTTTCCGTTGGTTCGGCACGTCAACAAATCCTGTCTTCAGTGCGAGATTGCGCATAACGGGAACAAGGGCATAGACGATGAGAAAGGCAAGAGTGAACGTGAATACGTGCTGCATATTGAACTGGCCTCCCACCTCAGTCTGATAATCCCTACCATTATATCAGACAGCCGACAGCGATTAAAGTAGGTATATTTTAAATATCCCCAACATATGCTCTAACATCCATACCCGTGTCTGAGGAGGAGGGCGACCAAATGAAGGTGGAACTGGCTCTTGCACTCATTTCCATTCCTGTTTTCTTTTACCTTGGAAGGTATTCGGCCAGATATCGATTTGTGCGGGTCCGTCCCCGCTACCGCCAAAGCGTGCGGCAATTCATCCGCGGCAAGTAACCCGGACACCCTCCCTTTTTGTTTCCTGCATTGAACTGGAAGCAAAAGGGGGTGTGCCATGGATACGGACAAGTTCCTCACAGATACGCCTCCATCTTCTGCCTCTTCAATTCCTTGATCAGCTCTTTGATATGCTGGGACCGGTACTTGGAGCACACCAGTGTAATGTCTTCCGTGTCCACGATAATGATGTCCTGGATTCCCAACGTGGCGATCAGCTTGTTCCCTTTGCTGTGAATGATGCAGTCATAGGTGTCGAGATTCACCACGTTTCCCTGAATCACATTGTCGTGCATGTCGCGCTGTGAGATTTTCTCCAAAGCCCCCCAGCTGCCCACATCGTTCCAACGGAAATCGCAGGGGACCATCCGGATGTTGTCCGCTTTTTCCATAACGCCATAATCGATGGAGATGGCCGGCAGCCGGGGATACACCTGCTCCAGCACCGCTTGCTCGTTCTTTGTGCCGAGAGCCGGGCGGATGGTTTCCAAACCCTTGTACAAGTCGGGCAAAAATCGGCCAATCATGTCTCTGATCGTATCCGTATGCCAC
Source organism: Effusibacillus lacus (assembly GCF_002335525.1). Lineage (NCBI taxonomy): Bacteria > Bacillati > Bacillota > Bacilli > Caryophanales > Alicyclobacillaceae > Effusibacillus > Effusibacillus lacus. The sequence goes on along the minus strand of NZ_BDUF01000086.1, from coordinate 19,538 downwards.
AGGAACATCCCGCTGTTCCAGAAATAATCCGGCTGGTCAATAAAGTATTCGGCCGTTTCCCGGTTGGGCTTCTCCAGGAAGCGCTCCACCTTGAACGACGAGAAAAAACGGTCCTCATCCCGGAGCGACACCTGCATATACCCGTACCCCGTTTCTGGATACGTAGGTTTAATCCCCATGGTTACAATGCCTCGGGTAGCCCTTAGCACACTGCGCCCTTTTTCAATGCTTCGGACAAATTCCCTTTCATCTTCCACATAATGATCTGCCGGAACAATCAACAGTTCGCTGTCCGGATACAAGGCGGCAATCTTGTAAGCGGCCAGCCCGATGCAGGCGGCTGTGTCCCGTCCGACCGGCTCCAGCAGGATATTCGCTTCAGGCAGTTCCGGCAGTTGCAGCAGTACAAGATTTCGGTAGTTGGAATTGGTAACCACGTGGATCTTATCCAACGGAACCAGTTTGCGCAGACGGTCTACCGTCATCTGCAGCATCGACCGGTTTCCGGCAATCGTCAAAAATTGCTTGGGCCACTGCGTCCGGCTAAGCGGCCAGAATCGCTCCCCTTTGCCTCCTGCCATCACAATTACGTTAAATTCTGACATGTCTAAGCGCCTCCCGCCAGGTCCATATGCTGTTCATCCCGAAGTTCCATCCGGTGGCAACCGCAATTCCGATCGCGTTGGATGCCAGAGCATTCACGCCAAACCTTGAGTGCAAAAGATACAAGGTCACAAGATTCACCCCGATTCCAACTGTGGAGATCAGAACGTATTTGATGTATCTAACGATTGCTGATCCCAGCTTGTCCCCTGGCCACGTAAACGTATCGTTCAGCAGAAAGTTGGAAGTCATGGCAAACAAAGATGAGAGAAAGCCTGACCACAAAGCGGAGAAACGAGTTATCGAATACAGAATCCCAAAACTAAACAGATTGACAGCCACACCCGACAGCCCCACCAGCAGGAACATAAACAGCCGCCGGTCTTCCGGGCTGTTCCTGACAAGACGATACACATGCCGCAAATAATTGATCTGTTCTCGCAGACTCATTTTTGATTGCTCACCTTGACGCTGTTGAAACTCATAGGGAATTTCGGCCACAGAGGAATACTGCCCTTTGACCAGGATCTCTATTAAGATTTTCCAACCGATGGGATTCCATTCAATTCCATGCAAAACATGCCTGCGAAGCATAAAAAAACCGCTCATTGGATCCGTCACCCTGCGTACCCGCTTCAGGGCAAGCTGCGCGATCAGACGCGCCCCTTTGGCCACCACTTTCCTGTGGAACCGGAGGCCTTTATCTCCGCCACCGCTCAGGAAGCGGCTGGGCAAAACCAGTTCGGCACCCCGCTGGATACTGGCCAGCATCTCCGTCAGAAGCTCGGGCGGATGCTGCAGGTCGGCATCCATAACCGCAAGAATCTCCCCTTTCGCCTCTTCAAACCCCCGAATCACTGCGGTGGCCAACCCTGTTTCCCGCTCGCGGTGAATATAGCGGAATTCCGGATACCGTCCGCTTATCTCTGCAAGAACAGCCGGCGTATCATCCGTACTGTCATCCACAAAAATTACCTCGTACGCTTCCCCGTTCAGCGCCCCGCGAATGCGACGGGACAAAATGGGAATGTTAGCTTTCTCATTATAAGTGGGTATGATGATACTTATCATCGGTGCCCTCCTGTGTATCTGGCGAATGAGGTGAACAACGTGACCCGGCGACAAGCTTGGCTTTATACTTTTGCGCTTTTTCTCGCACATAAATTCATCGTGGTCTGTGGAAGTTTAGTGTTTGTCCGCAGATTTGTTTCAATTCCCGAAGGGGTCGGATTTTTGCAATTTGCCCTGCTGGACAACTTTGTTCGTTGGGATTCTCTATGGTATGTCCGAATTGCCAGGGAAGGATACAATTATGAGCAGCCGGCAGCTTTTTTCCCTTTGTACCCATATCTGATACGGTTGTTGCATGATGGGGCGGGCCTGTCCTACAATGCTGCCGGACTGTTTATCTCCAATGCAGCTTTTTTATTCGCTTTATACTTACTTGTGCGTCTTCTGGCGAAGGATTATTCAGCCCGGGTGGTTTTCACGACCGGCTTGCTTTTGATAGGGTTTCCTACCTCGTTTTATTTTTCCGCCGCTTATACGGAGTCGTTGTTTCTCCTGTGGACGGTCGGATGCTTCTATACCCTCCGGCAGGGAAAATGGGTGTGGGCAGGCGCCTTCGGTTTCCTTGCATCCTTGACGCGGAACACGGGGATTCTTCTGGCACTGCCATACATCTATGAGTACTTGGCAGCACGAAAGTTTCAATGGAGGGAAATTCGGAGCGACTTGTTGTGGATTTCATTGATTCCTCTGGGGATTGCAAGCTACATGTTGCTATTATGGGGACGGATCGGGGATCCTCTCGGGTTTGTTCATGCCCAGAAACATTGGGGCCGGAGCTTTATGTGGCCGTGGCAGACCTTGTGGCAGGGAACATTGGATGTTTTTGACAGACCCCGCACGGGGTGGCCGAGAGTAAACCGTAAGATTGAAATGTTTGCCGTTTATTGGGAACTGATATTGCTTCTTGTGTCGTTATGGAAAGAGCGCCTTCGCATGCGCCGGAGTTACCTGTTGTATGCAGGTGCTGCCGCCATTGTGCCCCTGTTGTCTCCCAGCGTGCAGCACTCTTATTTTTACAGCATCCCGCGGTTCGTGATTGTGATCTTTCCGCTGTTTGTAATTTGGGGATTGCTGCTGGAGAAAAAGCGGTGGTGGATTCCGGTGATGGTGTTGAGCATGGCCGGACAGTGGTATCTGCTCTGCAAATTCACAAGGGGGCTGTTTGTGTTTTAGGGTTCGGCCCAGATAAAAACGAATCCGCTTTAAAACGGTTGTCGGTTCGTTTTCTAACATGCCCTCACCGGCCGAAACAGTCAAGTAAACTATTACACTTACACCAACTAAACCAAACCAAAACCAACTAAACCAAACAAAACTGATTGACTCCAATTTCGCATTCACATAAACTGAAAATAGTTCTCTGGAAAAGGAGGTAGCCCATGACCGGTAAGGCGCCTTTAACAGCTGAAGAAGCGGCCCAAATCCTTAAGATTTCTAAATACACCCTCTACGAGCTGGTCAAGCGGGGGAAACTTCCGGCGCAAAAAATTGGCCGCCAACTTCGAATCGACCCGGATTCACTTGATCGCTATCTCCGGGGGAACCCCCAAGAAACTCGGCCGATTGGAACATCGTCCGCCAAGGATGAGTTTCCCGCATCCGTTCTCCAAGGTTTGCGTTTTATCGGCAGCCACGATCCGATTCTTGAACTGCTCATCGAGTTTTTGAAGCACTCTGCCGTCCCAATCTCTCTTTCCTCTTCTTTTACAGGAAGCATGGAAGGATTGATCGCTCTCTATAAGCGAAAAGCGGATATTGCAGGCGTACACCTCTGGGATGACAAAACCGAAGAATACAACCTGCCGTTTATTCAATACATTCTCCCCGGCGAACCTATCACCGTTGTGAATTTGGTTCAACGCGTACAAGGGTGGATTGTGCAGCCCGGCAATCCGCTAAAACTTCAAACCTGGGAAGATATTGCCAAACGCGGCCTTCGATTCGTCAACCGGCAAAAAGGATCCGGAACACGCCTGCGACTCGATTCGTACCTGCGTTCATCCGGCATTTCACCGGCGGCCATTGAAGGATACGAAATTGAAGAAAGTACCCATTTCGGCGTCGCCTGCCGCATTGCCAACGGAGAAGCAGATGGGGGAATCGGGGTGCAGGCCGCCGCCATTCGGATGGGACTCGATTTTGCACCCCTGTTCCATGAAAGGTACGATCTTGTTTGTTTGGGGGAAACGACCCGCTCCCCGGAATGGCAGCAGATCCTGTCAGTTTTGCGCTCTCCCGCTTTTCACAATGCGGTTCGAAGTCAAGCGGGTTACGACACTTCTCTCACGGGTACCATCATGTCATTTGCCTGACAGTTTTTTACATGAAAAAATACAAAAACTTTTATAGATATGGAAAGGGGAACTAACATGAACAAAAGCTTTTCACGAGTACGCAACTTTCTTGCTGCATCAGCTGCTGTGCTGATGCTTGCCGGTTGTGGCACTGCAGCTCCGAAAGCACCTGAAACACCGGCTGCCCAACCAGCCAAACCGTCTAATCCGGATGTCATCCTCGCAACCACAACCAGTACGCAGGACAGCGGTTTGCTTGACGTACTGGTACCGGACTTCGAAAAGAAAACCGGATACAAGATCAAAACCATTGCGGTAGGTACCGGTCAAGCACTTACAATGGGAGAAAAAGGCGAAGCCGATGTTCTGCTGACACACGCACCATCCTCCGAAAAGAAATTGGTTGACAATAAAGATGTCACCAACTACCAACTTGTGATGCACAACGATTTTGTGATTGTCGGACCCTCTGCTGATCCGGCGAAGATCAAAGGGAAGAAAACAGCTGCCGAAGCATTGAAGGCCATTGCAGACAGCCAGTCCATTTTCGTTTCCCGCGGTGACGATTCAGGCACGCACAAGATGGAAAAGTCGTTGTGGAAGCAAGCAAAAATCGAACCGAAAGGCGCCTGGTACCAGGAAAGCGGTTCCGGTATGGGCCAAACTCTCAATGTCGCATCTGAAAAAGGCGGATACACACTGACCGACCGTGCTACATATCTGGCCACGAAAAAGAACCTGAAACTGGACATTCTTGTCGAAGGGGAAAAATCGCTTTTGAACATTTATCATGTGATGCAGGTGAATCCGGAGAAATTTTCAAAAGTCAACAAGGACGGGGCCAAAGCGTTTGTTGACTACCTGATCAATCCGGATACACAGAAAAAAATCGGGGACTTCGGCAAAGACAAGTACGGGCAATCCCTCTTCTTCCCGGATGCAGGCAAGAAAGAAGAAGACATCGGCAAGTAAGGACGTGACATCATGGAATTAATCTGGGAAGGACTTAAGAAAGCCTTCCATATGTTGATCACCGGAGACCCTGAAGTGTTTAAGATTACCCTTTTGACTCTTCAGGTATCCGGCACGGCAACTTTGATCAGTCTGGCAATTGGGGTTCCGTTGGGAACCCTTTTGGCTTTAACACAATTTCCGGGACGGCGATTCCTCATGAGCGTGGTGAATACCAGTATGGGGATGCCTCCTGTAGTTGTCGGCCTTTGGGTGACGATTTTCCTCTGGCGCTCCGGACCGCTTGGCTGGCTTAAAATGCTGTATACACCTTACGCCATAGTGGTTGCGCAAGCCTTGATCGCTTCCCCCATTATCATCGGATTAACGGCAGCAGCGATTCAACAAATAGATCCGAAATTGCGTCTTCAGATTAAAGCGCTGGGAACCACAAGAATCCAATATCTCTGGTTTCTTGTAAAAGAGGCTCGCTTCTCTCTCCTGGCTGCTGTGATTGCAGGCTTCGGAGCTGTCGTCTCCGAGGTGGGAGCCTCCATGATGGTGGGCGGCAATGTCAAAGGACAGACACGCGTACTGACCACTGCAACAGTCATGGAAGTGTCAAAAGGCAATTTTGATGTGGCAATTGCTTTAAGTGTCATCCTCATCCTGTTGGCGTACCTCGTAACCTTGTGGTTAACACTTCTGCAGCAGAAACAACGGGGGGTGTAGCACTTTGTTGACCGCACAAGACATTCATTGGCAGCAGGGCGATAAAGTGATTCTGCAGGGAATCGATTTTCATTTGAAAAAAGGGGAATTGGTCGGGCTGGTGGGGCCCAACGGTTCCGGAAAAAGCAGTCTGCTAAAAATCCTCTCCTTCTTGGAACGGCCGTCCTCAGGATTGATCCATTTTCAAGGCAAATCGATTGCAGGCAAAGTTCCGCTTAACCTCCGGCGCCAAATCGCAATCGTCTTTCAGGAACCGCTGCTGTTCAACACATCCGTATTCGAAAATGTGGCTGCAGGATTAAAAATACGCGGGGTGCCAAAACGCGAGATTCAGCCTCGTGTAAAAAATTGGCTTGACCGTTTCGGGATTGCCCATCTTGAGAAACAGTATGCGCGTTCCCTGTCCGGTGGGGAAGCGCAGAGGGCCAGCTTGGCCCGGGCTTTCGTTCTTGAACCGGAAGTGTTGTTCCTGGATGAACCGTTTTCGGCATTGGACGCTCCTACAAAAGAATCTCTGCGTGAAGATCTGGCTGAAATTCTGCGTACAACCGAAACCACCGCCGTTCTTGTAAGTCATGACTTTCGCGATATAGAGCGGCTGACTCATCGAGCCGTTGTTTTAATCAATGGACAAATAGCCGCACAGGGTTCTCCGACAGAATTGCTTCATACTCCCCAACCTGAAAACGTAACCAAATTCTTGACTCATTGGCGCACCCATCCCATCCCGTCATAATCCTGTCGGGTTAAAGCCAATCAAGGAGGGACTGGCATGACGACTGAAAATGAAGTCGAAGTCATTGAAAAAGGCAGCATTCTTCTGCAATTTGTTCTCTCTTCACTGGAAGATACCCGCGACATAATTGTGAGATTGCAAAAAATACTGGACGGTCTTCTGACCGACAGAGCCTACTTTGAAATCATTTTTTTACGGGCATTTGCGGTCGATTATATAACTACCGTCACTCTCGGTGATAGTCCAAAGAGGAATGCCATTCTCGACGCCTACTATGAACTATTTAAAAATACGGCCACATCCAGTCCAACCGGACCGGTCGTTCTGGAAGGACTACTGTCCCGTCTCCACGTTTACGCGGAGGCTGTTGACAATTCCTCTGATGAAGATGTCAGTTGGACTGTTGGAAAAACGTTTGCGCAGCTTTTTGATCAAGAACTGAATTTTTTTGTCGTCCTCTTTGGGAAGGCTCTTTACAACCGCTATCACACTTATGTGGCTGAGATTCTAAAAAGTGAAACGTCCTCACGATCGGAACACCGTCTTCATTGAGAATAACCCCGTTCCAACCGGAACGGGGAGGTTCATCGAGATTTGATTATTCAACATTCATTCAGACCGCTTTAACCTGGGTGTACAATTCAAGCGCATAGCTTCCCATTTCACGTCCGAAGCCGGATTGTTTATAACCTCCAAACGGAACGGCTGCGTCAAACGCATTGTAACAGTTTACCCAAACAGTTCCGGCTTCCAATGCGTGGGCAACCCGGTGGGCTTTCCGCACATCAGTCGTCCATACACCTGCTGCTCAACAGACCTTACCGTCGCTTTCAGTTGATTGCGGGTACTTAGATGCATAATATCCTCCCTTCTTTCATGTCATCTTATATATGCTCAGCTGAATCCAACTTTATCCATCCCCCAAAATATAGTATTTATTAATGCCTCTGTGGCTACAGGGACACTCATATTGTTCTCAAACAAATTTCAAAACAGCAAAAAAAGATAGAAGGTGATAACAGAAGGAGGGCATGTCTTATACATAAATTATTTCCTTCCAGAAAAAGGTGAACACCTCCCAGCCGACGAATAATGGGGTAGGAGGTGTGACCAAATAATGGCAGTTACAAAGAAAGCGACTACGAAGAAAGAAGCTTCTTCTGCTGTGAAAACGACACCGACCAAATCTGCTGCAAAAACCGCGACCAAATCCACTGCATCGAGGAAGGCCGAAACCGCAAATAAATCTTCCGCAACAAAGGTTGTTGCACTGAAACCGGCCGCCAAATCAACCAGTACTAAGAAAACCTCGGCGGACAAGAAGACTGCTGCAACCACCAAGAAGGCCACTGCGACTAAGACAGCAACCAAGAAAGTTGCAACAGCCAACTCCAAGTCCACTGCAAAAAAAGCGGCTGCCAAGAAAGCAACCGCCAAGAAGTAATCTCCCCGTTGACCACCTCTCAGGTGGTTTTTTTTTGTTATTGCAGCCATGACAGGAACGTCTCCTCGTCCAATATTTCCACGCCCAGTTCCCTTGCTTTGTTCAACTTGGAACCGGCCTTTTCGCCTGCAATCACATAATCCGTATTTTTCGACACAGATCCCGCTACCTTACCGCCCCTCTGTTCAATCAGGCGGCCTGCCTCTTTGCGGTCCAGCGATGAAAGAGTTCCGGTCAGTACAAAAGTCTTCCCCAGAAATGGCGAATCTTCCGCCGCGAGAACCACCGGACGCTGGTATGCAAAATTCACTCCTGCGGTCCGCAGCTTTTCGATAACCTGACGGGCGCTGTCCTGCTCAAAGAATTCCCTTATGGACTCCGCCATCTTGGGACCGATTTCCGGAACGGCCACCAGTTCATCTGTTGCAGCTTTCATCAGGTTATCAAGAGTATCGAAATAATCCGCCAGTACCTTGGCGGCTTTCTCCCCGACGAACCGGATCCCCAGGCCAAATATCAGCCGCTCCACCGAATTGCTTTTTGATTTCTCAATGGAATCCAACAGATTCTGTGCCGATTTCTTCCCCATTCGTTCAAGCGGAAGCAGATGGTCCATTGTCAGATAATACAGATCACCGGGGTCACGGACCAACCCTTTATCAAACAACTGGGTTACAATCTGTTCCCCTAATCCGTCAATATTCATCGCGTCCCGTGAAACAAAGTGAATGATCCCTTCCCGATTGTGTGCGGGACATTGCGGGTTGATGCAGCGGAGCGCCACTTCCCCGGGGAAACGGATCAGCTCCGCATTGCATTCCGGACAATGGGTAGGCATCTGAAACGGCTTTTCGTCGCCGGTTCTTCGCTCTGTTACCACTCGCACGATCTCGGGGATGATGTCCCCCGCTTTTTGCACTACTACCGTATCGCCAATCATGACTCCCAATTCGCGGATAATATCTTCATTGTGCAGGGTCGCCCGGGAAACGGTGGTTCCGGCCAGCCGTACAGGGTCCAGAATTGCCGTCGGTGTTACGGCTCCGGTGCGTCCTACATTGACAATTATATCACTCAGGGTTGTTTCCGCTTGTTCGGCGGCAAACTTGTAGGCAACGGCCCAACGTGGACTCTTGGCCGTCGTCCCGAGTCGGGGATACAATTGCGTTTGATTGACCTTGACCACGATTCCGTCAATTTCATAGGGCAAAGACGCCCTCCGCTCTGCCGTCCAGGATTGAACGAATTCAATTACCTCTTCAATGTCCGCCAATACCCGTCGCTCCGGGTTGACTTTGAACCCCAGATCATGCAGCAGGTTTAGCGCCTCTGCATGGGACGTGACAGTCTCCCCTTCCATCAATCCGATTCCATATGCAAAAATCGACAGGTTGCGGCCGGCCACAATACGCGGATCCAACTGGCGAAGGGAACCGGCAGCTGCGTTTCTCGGATTGGCAAAAGGCGGCTCCCCCGCCTCGTCCCGTTCCTGGTTGATCCTTTCAAATTCCCGTTTCGGCAGATACGCTTCCCCCCGAACCTCCATGGTCAGGGGGCGTGGAAGCACCAGCGGCAGCGCCTTGATTGTCTTGAGGTTGGCCGTGATATCTTCACCCACTTCCCCGTCCCCGCGGGTAGCGCCCCGAACGAAAACACCGTTCTCATAGAGGAGGGACACAGCGAGTCCATCAATCTTCAATTCCGCAACATAACCGAATGTTTCTCCGGGAACCAGAGATCTCACCCTGCGATCAAAATCCCTCAGTTCATCCGGACCAAAGGCGTTGGAAAGTGACAGCATGGGTGTCCGGTGCGTTACCTTCTCAAATCCTTCCAGCACCATACCTCCCACACGTTGTGTGGGGGAATCAGGCGTGATCAGGTCAGGATGTTCAACTTCGAGTGCAATCAGTTCCCGCATCAGCTTGTCATATTCAACGTCACTGATGGTGGGCCGATCAAGGACATAGTAATTGTAATCATGCTGCTTGATGATGGATCTCAGTTCATCGATTCTTGCAATTGCCTGTTCGCGCGACATGCAGTTACCTCCAACATTCCCGCTTTAATGACTTGGTTTTATAGGATTCAAGCCCTATTCTTTGGTGATAGGAGCAAACTTGGCAAGCAGTTTGCGTACACCGGTCGGCGGAGCAAACTGAACGGTCAACTCCAGGTCTTCCCCATCACCTGTTGTTTCAATGATTGTACCATCTCCCCAGGACCTGTGCCTTACCTTGTCGCCAATCTCCCAAGCAATCGACAAATCGGCCCCGAAACCTTTCGGAATATGCGTTCCGATACTGCCGGTTCTGGGCGTTCTGGTGACGCCGGCAGTGTTGGTTCCATATCCGGCACTGGATGCATATCCTCCCCGTGAGACTCCGGCAAACCCTCCCGCCGTTCTTGCGGAACGGGCAGCTCCGAACTCTTCAACCAGTTCTTGCGGAATTTCCTTCAGGAAACGGGACTCCGCATTCATGCGGGTTTGCCCGAACAACGTCCGGCTGAAGCAGGTCGTCAGGAACAGTCTCTCCTCCGCACGCGTAATCCCTACATAACATAACCGCCGCTCTTCCTCCATCTCGTCCGGATCATCCAGTGTTCTGCTGTGGGGGAAGACCCCTTCTTCCATCCCGGCCAGAAACACGATGGGAAACTCAAGCCCCTTGGCCGAATGCAGGGTCATCAGAATGACAGAGTCCGCATCTCCGGTCACCGAATCCACATCCGCCACCAAAGCAACGTCTGTCAGGAAGGAGATCAATCCTTCACCGGGATAGCGTTGCTCGAACTCCTGGGTGACAGACAGGAACTCGTCCAGGTTCTCGAGCCGGGTTTCCGCCTCAATTGTCTTCTCAGCCTTCAGTTCGGCCCTGTACCCCGACATCTTCAGCATCTCTTCCGTCAGTTCCGTAACGGACAGGTATTGCTGTTGTGTCGCCAGGTTCCGGATCATCAACACGAAATCCTGAATCGCCTTCTTAATCTTCCCCGATAACCCGATCTGTTCCACTTCCATCATGGCGGTAAACATTGAGACTCCCTGTGATGCCGCATAGTTGCGGATCTTATCCAGCGTGCCGTCCCCAATTCCGCGTTTGGGCACGTTGATGATACGGGTCAGGGAAATATCGTCGTTCCAATTGGCAATCAAGCGCAGATAGGCAAGGACATCCTTGATTTCCTTCCGTTCGTAGAAGCGAATGCCGCCGACAATCGAATAAGGAATCGAGGACTTGAGCATGACTTCTTCCAGAACCCGGGACTGGGCATTGGTTCGGTACAGAACCGCACAATCCCGGTAGCTGAACCCTTCATCAAGCGCCTTGTGAATCTGGTCGACAATGAAGTACGCTTCTTCATGCTCATTCATGGCACGGTGCAGCACAATCTGCTCTCCGTCCGGCTTTTCCGACCAGAGATTTTTCGCTTTCCGTTGGGTATTGTTCTCGATTACCGAGTTTGCCGCAGCCAGAATCCTTTTTGTGGAGCGGTAATTCTGCTCCAGTTTAATGACAGTCGCATCCGGATAATCCTTCTCAAAGTTCAGGATGTTCCAGATGTCCGCTCCCCGCCAGCCATAGATCGACTGATCCGAATCGCCCACCACACAAAGGTTGCGATGTTTCCCCGCCAGCAGTTTGATCAGCTTGTACTGGGCATGGTTCGTATCCTGATATTCGTCCACATGAATATATTGAAATCGCTTCTGGTAATATTCAAGTGTTGCCGGATCCGTTTCCAGCAGCTCCACCGTTTTCATGATCAGATCGTCAAAATCCAATGAGTTGTTGGATCTTAGCAATTTCTGATACCGTTCGTAGACCTGTGCCGCAACCTGTTCAAACAATCCCTTCGCATGTTTGGCAAACGCCTGCGGGCCTTGCAGGCGGTTCTTGGCTCCGGAAACGGAGGCCAGGATGGACCTCGGCTCGAACTTCTTCGGATCGAGATTCAGATCGGACAGGCATTGCTTGATGGCAGTCAACTGGTCTGCCGAATCCAGAATGGTGAAAGAAGAGGTGTAGCCGATTTTCTCAATTTCCCGGCGCAGGATTCGGACACACATGGAATGGAACGTGGATACCCACATGTCTTCCGCAGCGGAGCCGACCCATTTTTCAACCCGTTGCTTCATTTCCCTGGCCGCTTTGTTGGTAAAGGTGATGGCCAGGATCGACCAGGGTGCCGCCCGGTGTTCATGGATCAAATACGCCATGCGCCTGGTTAATGTGCTGGTCTTGCCTGATCCGGCACCGGCCAGAATCAGCAACGGGCCATCCTTGTGCAGCACTGCTTTCTTTTGCTCAGGATTCAGTCCCTGCAGGATCGCTTCCGAGTTACCGGTTGAAATCATTTCTCCACCGCCTGTATCTATATTGACACAAACAAACGTTCGCGTTACATTTCATTGTAGCATTATTAGTTCAACAAAAAAAGGTCCCAGTCCTGCCCGGGAACCCCATTTATTTTCCTTTGTCATCCGCCATCCGGATCATCATCAAATCGGACGCATACCGCCCCACTTTGGCATACCATTTTTTTAACACGTTGGGTGCGATCGTGTCCATATCCCGCGGCATCGTCATGTGCAGTTGGACAAGTGCGGCGACCTCATGGGCAAACTCCGTTGTATAGCCGATTCTTGGGAGTATTCGCAACGCCAGCTGTGCGCCTACATTCTCATGGTCGTAGAAATGTCCTACGAGATCGGTCCTGATATACTGCTTGGGGATTGCCTCCCCGTTTACCCTGTAGGATTCTCCCGAATCAAGTCCTTCGCGGATCCGCTCGCCATTCTCAATCACCACACGGTCTTTTTTCGAATAGGATGCATATGGTTCAACTACAACGCCAAGGAATTGCTTGATGCCTGGATACCCTTTGCCGATGTCATGCAGCAGCACGGACCAGACCATTTTCAGGTTTGTGCCCGCCACATAGGCGGTGGCTTCCATTATATGATCGAAAACACTGTACGTGTGATAGGGACTGTGCTGGTCAAGACCGATAGCCCCTTTGTATTCCGGTATATAGCGAAGCAGGTGACCGCTTTGCTGCAAGTCCCTGAATACCTTCACCGGGTCATTGATCAGGTTCTTTTCGTGTCGACGGAAGAATTCTGCTGCATCCTCGTCAACAACCGTGTTGCCCGAGACCTCAATCTGATCCACATCTTCCGCATAAGTGGGGATTTTCAACTTACGGTCAATTTCACCCAACTGAAGAACCACTTTGATTATGCCGCCGTAATTTCTTGCTGTTTGGTATACAGGGGATCTCAATTTCGGAGTATGCAAGCAGGTCTCAAGCTCCACCCGCTCTCCTGCCGCCAACCGTGCCTTTACCGCTTCCACGATTTTGTCCATTTCTTGTCTGTTGCTGCAAGGCACTATTCGCAGTGTGACAGCAGCCATACATCTCACCCCCTCATATGGTATACTATTAACCGTATATAATTCTTGCCAGAATGTCCATCTTGCATGGTGCATAGATTGAATCAACGGAGTCCACCCTAGACTCGATAAGGAGTGAAGTCAAACCAATGAATATACTTATGGCGTTGCTTGCCCTGGGGATCCTGATTTTCATTCATGAGTTGGGACATTTCTGGGCAGCGCGGGCCACAGGAGTCAGAGTTGAAGAATTCGCAGTAGGGTTCGGAAGTCCGCTGGTCAAGTTCAGACGGGGACAAACCCTTTACCGGCTGAACTGGATCCCGATCGGCGGATACGTAAAAATGCTTGGCGAGGATAATCCGGAAGCGGCCAGCGCTCCGGATAACTTCAATAACCGGCCGCTTGCTGCCAGGATGCTGGTAATTGTCGCCGGTGTGATCATGAACTTTCTCGGTGCCATTGCCATCTTGGCCCTGCTGATCAATTTCTACGGGCTGCCTACCGACAAGATCAAGAATGTTTACGTGGCAGGGGTGGTCAGTGGCTCACCGGCAGAGAAAGCCGGTCTGCGTGAGAATGACGTCCTGCTCACGATTAACGGCAAGAAAATCGTTACCCAAGAAGACTTTACCAAAGAAATTCAGGCCAATGAAGGAAAGCTGGTCTCCCTTCAAGTACTTCGCGATTCCAATACGGTGGATCTGCAGCTGACTCCCGTCCGGGAAGGGAACAAGCCTCCCATGGTAGGAATCAGCATCGGTGGAACCCCGGTTTACCAGCAATTTGGCGGCGTTGTTCCCAATACCATCGAAGCGGTCAAACATACAGGCTTTCTGACCTATCTGACGGTTGACGGCTTTGGGAAATTGATTACCGGACAGTTTGCTTTCAAGGATATGGCCGGGCCTGTAGGCATCATTCAGATTACCGGTAAAGCTTCGGAAGCAGGCCTCCCCAACTATCTGTATATCATGGCCCTGTTGTCAGTCAACCTGGCTGTCTTGAACCTTGTGCCGATCCCCGGTCTGGACGGAGGAAGATTGATGTTCCTGATCCTCGAGGGACTTCGTGGCGGAAAGAGAATTCCTTTGGAGAAAGAAGCTTCCATCAATCTGATTGGGATTCTGTTCCTGTTGGGCCTGATGGTGATTGTCACTTTCCAAGACGTGTTCAAATTAATTTCACAATAAGGAAACAATAACTTGTTGACCGCGTAACGGTCCATGGCGAACCATCCGTCGTTGTGGGCCGTTTTACTTTTGCATTCCAGCCACCGATTGCATACCAATACTCCGTCTCAAGCAAAAACCCCGTCATGACGGGGTGCAGGTGCAAGATACCACCGTATGTCGGGGTTTTGATTTACAAGTCTAGGCTTCGTACTGCAAGCACAGTTTCCCTTACAAGGTCAATTCCTTTGTCGTAGATTGCGTTTCCAACCACGATCGTATCCACTATCTCCGCCATTTCAACGGCCTTTTCCACCGAATCGATCCCGCCGCCGTACACGAGGTGGGCACCGCTGATCTGCCGCACCTGTCGTATCAGCTTTGGGTCCCCATAGATACCGCTATACTCCAGATAGATGGTGCTCATTCCCAGAATCCTTTCAGCTGCCATCACGTAGGCGATTACCTTCGCCGGTGACAAGGAACATAAAGCACCGGTTAACCGGGCCGCTGCTGCCTCCGGATTCAGAATCACATATCCTTCCGGGACCACCCGCTGCCATGGGACCATGGACCCGAATCGCTCCAATGCATCGATATGGCGCCCGATGATCCATTCAGCAGATCCCGCATTCAGTACGACCGGAATGGCAAAGCCGTCAACCTCCTGGACTACCGCGTGTTGATCGGATATTTCCTGCCATACGCATAGGTCAGGTGCAAACTGGTGGAGTCGCTTGATTAACAGAAACGATTTTTCATATGTGATCCCCTGTGTGCCACCGACCAGCACTGCATCCGTTCCGGAACGCCCCAACTCAATCAGCTCATCATTTCCGATTTCCTTGTCCGGATCCAGTTTGACCACATGCCGCCAGGTACTCCAGGGATGTTGCAGTGCGCTCATTTATTCAGTCGGTCCAGGATCAAGGTGTACCCGTCCGTGCCATAATTAAGACATCGTTTTACACGGCTGATGGTTGCGGTACTGGCCCCCGTCTCCGCTTCAATTTGGCTGTAGGTATGCCCTTTCCGCAGCATGCGGGCCACTTCCAAACGTTGTGCCAGGGATTGTATCTCATTGACAGTGGCCAGATCATCAAAGAATTGGTAGCATTCTTCAACTGTTTGCAGCGCCAGAACGGCTTCAAACAATTGTTCCAAAGTCTTGTCACCACGAAGCTTATTCAGTTGCATCCCGATTCCTCCCATGAAACCCTTTCAAACTTGAATGCTTTACCATTGTATCAGACAATAGAAAGCAAGAAAAGAAAGACAAATTGTTTGAATCGGTTGAACTTCCCCAAAAAGGATTAATATTCCCATAAATTTCCCATACTTATGTATAGGAAACCCGTGGGGAGGATAGGGATGAAGAAAGCGGTTCTGAAGTTTATTTCGGAAACGGTGATGGTCGCCTTGGTAAGCTCACTTGTAATTTTGTCGAATGCGATGGTGGGATGGGTTATGATTCTGAACCTGTTCTCCTTCTATCTGGCCGTTTTCTTTTTTTTGTTCTCACCTGCCTGGCTGGTTGCTTTTGGTATCGTGTTTCAGCCCAAGTGGAAATGGTACTCGATGAGCGCAGGTTCTTTCTTGACCGTCTTTCTGCTTTGCACCACTTTTTTCTTGCCTGCGGAGGATTGGCAATTCCGGCTCCTGAACGCACTCGTTCTGTCCATTTTGGGAACAGGTTTGGTCCTGGCTGGCTGGATCATCAGAAAATTGGCCAACAGCATCAAACAGGATCTTTTGCAAAAAGAAAGGAAGCGGCGTTCGGAGGAACAGGCCACTTCCCTGGGTGCGTAACATTTATACCATCACTTTGCGGTCCCGCAGGTCTTCAACCATTGCTTTGTTCATCTTTTCAAGCGACTCCATCGCTTCTTTGTACTTGCCCTGCTTCTTGAAGATATCCCCGTATACGGCAAACACTTTGACAAGTTCCGCTGACGCCCCATTCTTCTCAGCGATTTTCGCAGCTTTGTCAATCCACTGAAGAGCCTGCTGATAGTTGTCCCTCTCCAATTCAATTGTTGCCAGCATCCGGTAGATGCTTACATTGTCAAGATCGCCCGGCTCAGTATACTCAAGCGCTTTCTGACAATGATGGATCGCTTTCTCAAACTCCTTGTCCTGAAACAGAACGCGGGCAAGTGCCGCATGGACAGAACCGGTTTTGTTCTTGAAACCGTAATTCTCATACATTGTCATGCAGCGGTCCAGAACCTCGATGCCGGCATCGGTGGCACCCGTTTCGCCAAGAACTATTCCTGTCTGGGCTTCGGCTTCAATGATTATTTGCAACGCATCAAGTGCCTGGTACAATCCGGAAGCGGATTGGGCATAATGCAGGGACTGTTCAAAGTTCCCGCTCTCGCGATAGGTTCTTGCCAGCTCCAGATATACATCCGCAATTCGCCGGATATCATGAGAATCCTTCATGACCGCGGACGCCTCTTCAAAATACTCCTTTGCCAGATCCCACTCAGCAGCCTGACTGTGTATTTTTCCCAATTGGTAGGCAATATCCCCAATGAGGAACGGATCGGAATCCATCTCTTTCTTGACCAGGTCATATGCTTTTTTCAGGTAATGAAGGGCAATTGGGTAATTCTTTTGGGCAATGGCAATGGAGCCCAACTGGTTCATGATCCGAACCATTTGCAGCAGGTCCTTGCTGACAATGGCTGCATCCAGGCACCCCTCAAACAGTTGAGTAGCTTTTCCCAATTCCCCGATCCTCATGTAACAATAGGCAAGGTCATATTGAATATCCAAGACGGAAATTTGCGTCGAGGGTGCGTCATCCATCTGGGAAAGCAAAGTGATCGCTTCCTCGTAATCCCCTTTTTGCATTACCGCATGAGCGAGTTTGTACGCACTGATCTTTTCCAACTGGGATTCCACGTCGGTCAGGAAATATTCAATCGGCGTTTCCAACTTTTCCGCAATCTGAGTCAACAATTGATGGGAAGGATTCGCCTTGTCAGATTCAATCTGACTAATCATGCTGGGAGTGACAAGCCCTTCGCTTAACTCACTTTGTGTGAATCCTTTCCGGATACGCAGCTCCTTTATCTTCTGTCCCAAAGTCATCTTCATTCTTCGAACCCCCAGTTAAAAAAGCTTCCTATTTCCATTATAAAGATCTTATTTATTATGTCAAACATTTAATAAAATATCACTTAATTTTCGCGAGGGTTCGACCAGGTTCAAGATGAATTAATTTTAATTCTATATTACGTTTGGTTATAAATCGGTCTCACCCTACTGAATAGGCAACAATGGCTGATTGAGCACATCTTTGTATTGGTCGGAAGAAATCTTAATGTCGACTTGTTTATGAAGCTCGGGAAGCAATTGTTCGGCTGGGATTCCCTTTTCCTTTCTCACGCCCAGTTCCATCTGAAATCGGACTTCTTCAAAAGCAGGTATTTTTGCCTCTTTCTTTTCCACAACCTGAATGATGTGGTACCCAAACTGGGTTTTCACCGGTTCGGACAGATCCCCCACTTTGGATGTGAAAGCCGCTTTATCAAACTCGGGTGCCATCACACCCTGTTCAAAATACCCCAAATCGCCGCCTTTTTCAGCAGACACCCGATCTTTGGATTTCTCTTTCGCCAATTTGGCAAAGTCCTCCCCTTTGATCAGACGATCCCGGATTGCTTTGGCCTCTTCTTCCGTATCGACCAGAATGTGACGGGCTTTTACTTTCTCCTGTTCACCATATTCCTTTCCATGTTCCTCGTAATGTTTCTTCAAATCTTCTTCGGTGATCTGCACATCCTTGCTGGCCAGCTTTACCAGAAGGATATGGGACCGAATCTGATCCTTTAATTGGTCAACCGTGATTCCATCCATCTCCAATGACTGTTTGAATTGTTCTTCTGACGGAAACTGTTTTTTTAATCTTGCCAATTCGGGCTCGATTTCCTGATCCGAAACAACAATCTTGTTTTTCTTGGCGGCCTGCTCCACCACTTGTTCATTTATCAGTTGGAGCAACACTCTGCTGCCGCCCAGTTTTTCAAGTTCGGTTTGCAATTGTTGCTGCGTAATCTTTTGATCCCCAACAGTCGCAAGAACCGTACCGTCAGCACGAAAGAACCAAATCGCTCCGACCAATGCGGCACCAACAGCCGCTCCGCCTACCGTATACCACCACTGTTTCATGGAATATCTCCTTTCAAACCGAAACCCTTTGCAAAATCCCATCTAAAAATACTTGTCCATTATACCATACGACAAATTGAATCAAACGGTTGCGGAACCTGTTGAAACAAGTTAAACCGGTCAAGAACAACAATCTCCTGAGGTTTTTGCCGCTTACATCAAATTTATTCGAATCTGAATCTGCTTTTGTGGGATTGGGAAACAAAAAAGACCCCATCAGGGGTCTTTCTTCTGTGGAGCGGGCGATGGGAATCGAACCCACGCGACCAGCTTGGAAGGCTGGAGTTCTACCATTGAACTACGCCCGCAATGGAAAAGTTTATTGGGAAAGAAATGGTCGGAGTTGAGGGATTTGAACCCCCGACCTCCTCGTCCCAAGCGAGGCGCGCTACCAAGCTGCGCTAAACTCCGATATTTCATACAACACTCGCTGGTGGGCCCACCAGGACTCGAACCTGGGACCAACCGGTTATGAGCCGGCCGCTCTAACCAACTGAGCTATAGGCCCGGATACACCCCATAAAGTTGCACTTAGCGACTTGCACCCACAGGGTACAAGTCGTGCCACGGTGCAAGCACCGGGTCACGCTATGCGGGGGCCCCGAATAGACAGGAAAATTGGAGCGGAAGACGGGGATCGAACCCGCGGCCCTCGCCTTGGCAAGGCGATGCTCTACCGCTGAGCTACTTCCGCAAATTGCTTATTTAGAATACCACGATCCTGATTAAAGAATCAAGTTGAAAAGTATGGCTGGGGAGGAAGGGATCGAACCTTCGCATGACGGAGTCAAAGTCCGTTGCCTTACCGCTTGGCGACTCCCCAAAGTGAAAAGCCTAGCGACGACCTACTCTCCCGGGGCTCATGCCCAAGTACCATCGGCGCTGGAGAGCTTAACTTCCGTGTTCGGGATGGGAACGGGTGTGTCCTCTCCGCCATTGCCACTAGACTCTCGTCCA
>NZ_BDUF01000085.1 GCF_002335525.1 Effusibacillus lacus | reverse complement strand
AATTACAAAAACGGATTCGCGATCTCGAAGAGGAGAATGCCATCTTAAAAAAGGCAATGCACATCTTCGCAAAAGACCGGAAGTGAAATATTCTTTCATCCATGATCACCGCTTCGAATTCCGTGTTGAGAAGATGTGCGAGGTGTTCGGTGTATCCAGAAGCGGTTATTATGCCTGGTTAAAGCGTCCTAAAAGTGAACGAAAGAACCGAAAAGAGCGGCTGGCCAAACGGATCAAGCAGATCTTTTTAGAATCTCGAAGGCTTTATGGCAGCCCGAAAATTACACAAGTCTTACGCTCCGAAGGGGAAAAGGTTTCCCAGAAGACCGTGGCTCGAATCATGAAAGAGCTTGGACTTCGTTCGCGTACGGTGAAGAAGTACAAAGCCACCACGAATTCCAATCATTCTTTGCCAGTTCAAGAAAATAAGCTCAATCAACAGTTTGTAGCTGAGGCCCCTAACCAGGTCTGGATGGCCGACATTACTTATATTCCAACGGATGAAGGATGGCTTTATCTAGCGAGCATCATGGATCTCTACACGCGTAAAATCGTGGGATGGTATGCGGATAAGCAAATGACGAAAGCGTTAGTCCTCCAGGCACTGGATCGTGCTTATAAGCAACAGCGGCCCGCGGGAAACGTTCTGCACCACTCCGACCGAGGGAGTCAATATGCTTCTAGCGAGTACCAGGAACGCCTTGAACAGTACGGGATGAACGGCAGCATGAGCAGGAAGGGCAACTGCTATGACAACGCTTGTATCGAGTCTTTTCATAGCATCATTAAGCGAGAGCTTATCTACCTAGAGAAATTTAAGACTCGTGAAGAGGCAAAGAAACGAATCTATGAGTACATAGAATTTTTTTACAATCGAAGAAGAATCCATTCTTCGATCGGGTATCTCTCACCCATCGAACACGAACGTATGTACTATCAATCTATTAAAAATGCAGCATAAAATCTCTACTTTTTGTGTCTACTCTATTGACTTAATACCA
>NZ_BDUF01000084.1:55805-60618 GCF_002335525.1 Effusibacillus lacus | reverse complement strand
TTTATGTTAGAGGTGCTCTGGTACACTGTCAACGCGCTGGAAGCTGACCGGCTAAAGCCGGTGGGTTTAGACCCGGCGCATGGAAACTAAATTTCTGTTTAACGACTAGCTCCTTACAAAAATTTGTGGTCGAAAATCGTCGAGATTATTTTTAGCAACCTCCTTTCAGATTCTGATCTGAACCGTTTTTCTTCCTCAATTTTTCAACGGTTCACTTGACAATGAGCAACCAACCGTCTTGCTCAACACCATCTTACAACCATTTTCAGCTTCTTTCTCTCAATAAACGTTAAGGTTGCCAATAAATTTTTATTAAGGTTCATTCTTTTTAACAATCATTCTAAGCACAAATCCTGTTTCGTTCTTTTTGCGTTCGGTTATCAGGATTTGCGGATTCCTTGGATCGTCCTCAAGCTTCTCCCTTAATTTACGGATATACACATACACATTCCCCAAGTTGACATTCTGTTGGTTTTTCCAAACCCTATCCAACAGTTCCTGAGCAGAAAGCAGCATACCGGCGTTTTGAAGAAGTACGCTTAGAATTTGGAACTCTCTTTTGGTTAACGAGTACACCTGACCATTTCGAACAATGCAGCATTGGGCAATCTCAAAAACAACATTTTCCGCCAAAGTCACTGAGTCACCAAATTTAGAACGTAAATAGTTATCCTCAGTTAGTCGAATTTTCTCAAGCACCTCAACCAAAGGTTCTGACAATTCCAGGGTCGCCTGTTGTCGGGCCATGATTCCATCAGGGGACGATTGTTCCGAACTCAAAATCATAACCGGTATACAGGTGTGTTCCCGAATCTCTTTCCAGCAGAGGAAATCATTTTCCATAGGTTTAGGAAAGTCAATTACGATCGCTAGCCAATCGGCATCTTGTTGTAAAGTCGACAATATTTGCTTCCCATTCCTAAGATGCACAATCTCCAAATCATGGCCTTTCAACGTGTTTCCAACCAGTTTGACAAGATGGACATTCTCCGACACAAACATCACTTTCACAGCAGTTTCCCTCCCGTTTTCCCATCATTTTTGAGTCAAAGCAACAGGATCCCGTATTCTATCTAAGCTGCGAAGTCATTGTTGGTTGAATCTGGATATGTGATTAAATACTACAATAAATTTTAATTTTTTCAAACAATTAATATAATTCGTTTCCAAACTGGGATATTCGGGGGACTGGCAGAAAAAAAGAGCCTTCTCACGAAGGCCCAAAAAGGAGAGGAGAAATATGGGTTTCACTAGTATCCTCTCCCGGTTCCGCCTGTTTTATACACGTATTTTTGGGCTGTTTCATATTCTGGTTAGGAGCCCATAAAACAGGAGGGATGAAGTTTGACAGCAGCCATCACATTTGACCATGTGACAAAGAAATACCTGTCTTTGTCGGGCGAGACAACGGCGGTCGAAGAGTTCGACTGTTCAATCCAGGAAGGGGAGTTTGTCGGGATCGTGGGTCCCAGCGGATGCGGCAAAAGCACACTGCTTTCCATGCTGGCGGGGCTGTTTGGTCCTTCCAGCGGGGAAGTGCGACTCTTTGGGGAACCGGTAACAGAACCTTCCCTGACAATCGGATACATGCTGCAGCAGGACTACCTGCTTCCCTGGCGCACGATCCTTGATAATGTGTGCATTGGTCTTGAGATTCAGAGTCGGAAGAATGCTGAATCCATCGAATATGCCAAACAATTGCTGAGGGAAATGGGGCTGGAAGGAACCGAGCCAAAATATCCCCATCAGTTGTCCGGGGGCATGCGGCAGCGGGCGGCACTTGTCCGCACGTTGGCAGTCAGACCCAAGATCCTCTTGCTCGATGAGCCATTCTCCGCTTTGGATTATCAGATCAAGCTTCAATTGGAGGATTTGATCGTCCAAACTCTCGATAAGTACAAAATTACAGCAGTGTTGGTCACTCACGATTTGGGGGAAGCGATCGCTATGTGTGACCGTGTCCTTGTAATGTCGACCCGGCCAGGGCGACTGAAAAATGTATTCGAAGTCCCGGAAGACATTCGTGCCTTGTCACCACTGGATGCCCGGGAACATCAGTCGTTCCATCAATTATTTCGACAGCTTTGGGAGGAATTGCAGGATGAGGAATGAGCTCGCGGAATTCTTGCGCCAGCAGCGGATCCTGAAACTGAAGGTATCGTTTGCTCAATGGGGCCTGCTCATCGCCTTTCTGGCCCTGTGGGAGATCGCGGCCCGAATGAATTGGATCGATCCTTTCATTTTTTCTTATCCATCAAAGATGTGGAAGTTATTCGTGCAAATGAGCACGGACGGAAGTCTCCTGCATCATTCCTGGATCACAATAGGAGAAACGGTTGTGGGGTTTCTGATAGGAACCGTGGCGGGAACGCTTTTGGCAATCTTGATATGGTGGTCGCCCTTTGTCGGCAGGGTGCTTGATCCCTATATCGTCGTTTTCAACTCCATGCCAAAAGTTGCCCTTGGCCCGATCTTTATTGTGTCATTTGGAGCGGGATTTCTGTCCATTGTAATGATGGCGCTGGCGATTTCTGTCGTTATCACAACGATTGTGGTGTATACCGCATTTAAGGAAGTCGATCCCAACATGATCAAGATGGTCAGCACCTTTGGCGCGAGCAAGCGTCAGGTTTTTCAGAAGGTGATCTTCCCGGCTGCCCGCCCGACCATTCTCTCCACGCTCAAAGTGAATGTCGGCCTGGCCTGGGTTGGAGTGATTGTCGGTGAATTTCTCGTGGCAAAATCAGGTCTCGGCTATCTGATGATCTACGGGTTCCAGGTGTTCAATCTGACGCTGGTGATGATGAGCCTGCTGCTGGTCTCGATTCTGGCAACGTTCATGTACCAGGCGGTTGCGATGCTGGAGAAACGCTGGCAAACCTGGAGAGAACAGGGCTAAATCAGTTAAAATCTTTTTACAATCGGGGTTCTGCCAATCCCGGTTTTTTTGTTATAATGGAACCATTGTTTACTGACAACGGAGGTGCAGAGCTTGGTAAGAAAGTCGCTTATCGCCGATCTCATTCTGCTTTTGGTCACCTTTTCATGGGGGGCCACCTTCGTGTTGGTCAAAGAAGCGATTGCCACGATGCCTCCGTTTACGTTTCTCGGCGTCCGGTTCACGATTGCCGCCGTCCTGATTTGTCTGATTCTGCTGATTTTCAAACGTGACCAGCTGCACACGGACAAAGGCCTAATCAAAGCCGGACTGGTACTGGGATTTTGGCTGTTCGCCGGATATGCGTTCCAAACATTCGGTTTGCAATTTACTTCCGTCTCAAAAGCCGGTTTTATTACAGGTTTGTCGGTTGTGCTCGTTCCCTTGTTCTCCGTGTGGCTGCTCCACTTGAAGCCGAAACGTCCGACGGTAATTGGAGTACTGGCTGCCACTATTGGGCTTGCCTTGCTTTCACTCGACAAAGTGGAAGCAGCCAACCTTGGGGATTTGCTCGTCTTCCTTTGCGCGGTCTCTTATGCCATGCACATCATAACGATGGGAAAATACGCACCCCGGCACAAAGCTCTTCCGCTAGCAATGTATCAAATCGCGGCGGTAGCCGTTCTCAACTTCATTGGGGCTTTCTTTTTTGAACCGTGGCAGCAATCGTTCACAAAAGACGTGCTGTTCAATCCGACAGTGGAGATGGCCTTGCTTATTTGTGCGGTATTTGCAACAGCCCTGGCGTTTGTTGCACAGTCTCAATTTCAAAAGTTCACCACACCGACCCGTACAGCCTTGATTTTCTCGACCGAACCGGTCTTTGCGGCGGTGACTGCCTATCTGTGGGCGGATGAACGATTGAGCGGGCAAGCGGTTGTCGGTTGTTTGTTGATCCTCGCGGGGATGTTATTCGCAGAGCTGGGTGGAAGCGACAAGGAAGAAACGACAGCGGAAGCAACAGCGTCCCGTTAGAGAAGCCTGAGTTTCATGCTCGATTCTGATCGTCGGTGTGAACGGGGGATTTTTCCGTGTCATGCAGGCAAGTCCGGTACATTGTTCAGGATCTGATTCATCGAAAATGAAACACAGGCAATCCTTTCCGAATGTATCTGATCGTCTGCCGCATACACATCAAGCAGTTCGTAAACATGGCCATTCAATACATATTGTTCAAGGGTTTTGCTCTCAAGATCCAGTATCCAATATTCCGGAACCGAATATTTCGCATAGGCCTTCGTTTTGTGCACTTTGTCCCTTCTGCGCGATGAGGAGGACGTAATTTCCACCACCAGATCAGGCGGTCCTTCAATCCCTCTCCTGGTTATAACAGACATCCTGCTTCGGTGAACCATCACAATATCAGGCTGTCGGACCTCCATCTTGGACAAGATGACATCCACAGGAGCGCTGATGATCACATACTCGGATCTGCAACTCTGATCCAGCGTGTAATGAAGTTGAAAACTGACTGCCTGGTGAAGCGGTGTCGGAGCTGGGCTCATCAATTCCAATTTGCCGTCCGCGAGTTCGTACCTGAGACCGTCATCCAAAGCGGCATAATCTTCATAAGTGTAAGTCTCCGGAGTTTCTTTCGCTCTGTCAGGTTTGGATTGCCGTTTGTTCATAAAAACTCACTCCCTTGATACAAATTATAGCCATGTAAAAAACCCTTGTCACCAGAGACAAGGGTTTCGTTATTCAAGCAAGTGGCGGGCCATCCGATTTATCGCTCAAGATAAGGCTCCAGCAGCCCCCACAGTTCTTCTTTCCCGACTCCCGTTTCGGAAGAAAAAAGCACCATGGGCACATCCTTCGGTACTTTCAACGCTTCCCGGATCACCTTTTGGTGCTTCAGCCAATGGCCGCGGGCGA
>NZ_BDUF01000084.1:29205-55727 GCF_002335525.1 Effusibacillus lacus | reverse complement strand
GCTCTTGTCCGCCTTGGTCGTCACCACAATCCGCGGAAGGCCGAAGTGACCCAGCCATTCAAACATGGAGATGTCCTCGCTTGTTGGCGGATGGCGCAAATCGATCAACTGCAGCACCACCTTCAAAGAATCCCGTTTGGAAAGGTACTGTTCGATAAACTTGGCCCACTGGTCCTTGACCGATTTGGGGACCCTGGCAAATCCATACCCGGGCAAATCCACAAAATAAAAGGATTTGTTAATGTGATAAAAATTCAAGGTTTGTGTTTTCCCTGGTTTTGCGGACGTTCTTGCGAGGTTTTTCCGATTGATCAGACGGTTGATCAGGGATGACTTTCCTACGTTGGAACGACCAGCCAAAGCAATCTCCGGTTGGCCTCCCTCCGGATACTGCTTCGGCCCGACCGCCGATATGACAAATTCGGACGAATGGATAATCATGCTTACACCAACGCCTGTTCCAGAACCTGGTCCATATGTTCAACCAGTACAATCTTCAATTCCTTGCGCACGCTTTCCGGAATGTCTTCCAAATCTTTCTCATTGTCCTTTGGCAGCAGCACCTTCTTGATTCCGGCCCGGTGAGCGGACAAAGTTTTCTCTTTCACGCCGCCAATCGGCAGCACCCGCCCGCGAAGGGTAATTTCACCGGTCATGGCTACTTCACGGGATACTTTTCTGCCGGTCAGAGCTGACACCAGAGCGGTTGCCATAGCGATTCCAGCCGAGGGTCCGTCCTTCGGAATGGCACCTTCCGGCACATGAATGTGGATATCATTTTTCTCCGTGAAATCCGCCGGAATCTCCAACTGTTCGGCCCGTGAACGAATATATGTGAAAGCTGCTTGAGCGCTTTCTTTCATCACATCACCCAATTGCCCGGTGAGAGTCAGCTTGCCCTTCCCGGGAGCTACGGACACTTCAATCGACAGTGTGTCTCCGCCTGTTTCCGTCCAGGCAAGTCCTGTCACCACACCCACCTGATCCTCTGTTTCCGCCAGACCAAACCGGTATTTGGCCGGTCCGAGGAAGGAAGCCAGATTGCGTTGGGAAATCGTTACCCGTTTTTTCTCTCCCGCAACAATTTGTTTTGCCGCTTTCCGGCAGAGGGAACCCAACGTCCGCTCCAAATTGCGGACACCCGCTTCTCGTGTGTACTCACGAATCAATTTCAGAATGGTCTCGTCCGAGATGCTCAACTTGTCCTTGGTAAGCCCGTGTGCCTCAAGCTGTTTGGGCAACAGGTGATTTCTGGCAATGTGAAGTTTCTCAAGTTCGGTGTACCCCGGAATGTAGATCATTTCCATCCGGTCCAAAAGCGGCCTCGGGATGTTATGAGCCACATTGGCCGTACAAATGAACATCACCTTCGACAGATCAAACGGAATTTCAATGTAATGGTCACTAAAGGTGTTGTTCTGTTCGGGATCCAACACTTCCAGCATGGCAGAGGAAGGGTCTCCCCGGAAGTCGCTTGACATCTTATCAATTTCGTCCAGCAGGAAAACCGGATTGAGGGTCCCCGCATTCTTCATGCCCTGGATGATACGGCCAGGCAATGCCCCGATATAGGTGCGTCGATGCCCCCGGATTTCCGCTTCATCCCGTACTCCGCCAAGGGATACGCGGACAAACTTCCGGTTTAGAGAGTTGGCTACTGACCTGGCAAGCGAA
This sequence comes from Effusibacillus lacus, assembly GCF_002335525.1. Taxonomy (NCBI): domain Bacteria; kingdom Bacillati; phylum Bacillota; class Bacilli; order Caryophanales; family Alicyclobacillaceae; genus Effusibacillus; species Effusibacillus lacus. The sequence goes on along the minus strand of NZ_BDUF01000084.1, from coordinate 54,053 downwards.
GTTTTCCCGACTCCGGGCGGCCCCACCAGACAAAGAATCGGACCGCGAAGTTTTTTCACCAGTTTCTGCACAGCCAAGTATTCGAGAATTCGCTCTTTTACTTTCTCAAGACCGTAATGCTCATCGTTCAGGATCTTCTCTGCCTTGTTTACGTCGATTTCGTCGACTGTTTCCTCCGTCCAGGGCAGAGCCATCAACCAGTCAATATAAGTCCGGATTACAGAGCCTTCCGCCGATGTGGCAGGCATCTTCTCCAGGCGGTCAATTTCCTTCTCAATCTTTTCCTTGACCGCTTCCGGCAGCGTTAACTTCTCCAATTTCTCACGAAGTTCGTCAGCTTCTGCCTGACGGCCTTCTTTTTCGCCAAGTTCCTTCTGAATCGCCTTCATTTGTTCCCGCAGATAGTACTCTTTCTGCGTTTTCTCCATCTGCTTGCGCACGCGTTGATGGATCTTGCGTTCCAACTCCATCACTTCGCGTTCGTCAGAAAGAATCCGCAGCAGCGTCTCCAGTCGGGTCTTTACATCGACCGCTTCAAGGATCGCCTGTTTGTCCTTGATCTTCAGCGTCAGGTGGGATGCAATGGCATCTGCCAGCCTGCCCGCTTCCTCGATGTCGGTGACGGCCGCCACCGTTTCCGGGTTTGCTTTCTTGGAGATTTTTACATACTGCTCGAATTGCTGGATGACAGCCCGCATCAGAGCCTGGACTTCCGGATCGGCTTCTTCATGCTCATCAATCTCAAAGATATCAACTTCGTAATGATCATCCGTTTCCGTGTATTCCAGCACTTTTGCCCGAGACAATCCCTCTACCAACACCCGGATAGTCCCGTTTGGCAGCTTGAGCATCTGCTTTACCTTCGCAACTGTTCCCATCGGAAAAATGTCATCCGGTGAAGGATCGTCGATATCGGTTTCCGTTTGGGAAGCAAGAACAATCAGGTTATCTTTGACCATGGCCTTCTCCAACGCCCGAACGGATTTCTCCCGGCCAACGTCAAGATGAAGAACCATGGTGGGATATACCAACAGACCGCGCAGCGGCAAAAGAGGCAGGTTTCGTCTGGTTGTGGAACTTGTACTCATTGGGGTTTCACCTCCACTGGTCCGTGCTAACAGGATTCGATATGGATTCCATTTTACCCTAATCGTGTCATTCAATGCAATGAACGAAACACGAAAAAAGCAGGGAGAATCCTCCCTGCAAGGCACCGGTCAGCACCCTGTATTCAGAGTCTTTCCACTCCTCTGTTCTTAAGATAAAGGATTGATATTCTGAACGGAAGGCGAAGCCGTCAAGATACCCGGAGACGGGGCGACGAGGGGAACCCGTTCCATGCTCTCCTGGCGGGTCAGCGCCATTTCAATCACCTGTTCGATCCGATCTACCGGAATGACCTGAACATCAGGGTAACTGCGGAAGATTTCCTGCCAGTTGTCTCGGGGGATCAATACTTTGGCCGCACCCGCTTCCCTTGCAGCTTCCACCTTCGCCACAACTCCGCCAACCGGTTTCACATAGCCGCGAATGGAAACTTCCCCTGTCATGGCGACGGAATTTTCCACCGGAATGCCCTTAATGGCCGAATAGATGGCCGTAGCCATGGTAACTCCCGCAGAGGGACCGTCTATCGGCATTCCTCCCGGGAAATTGACATGGATGTCGTAGTCAAACGGGTTTATATCCATGGTTCTTTGCAAGGCGGTCATGACGTTTTCAATTGAACCGCGGGCCATACTTTTCCGTTTCATGACACGGCTTCCGCCGCCCATTTCTTCTTCGTCCACAACTCCCGTAATCGTTAGTCGTCCGCCTCCCGAATCCTTGGCAGGCTGGGCGGTTACCTCAACCTCCAGCAGCATCCCCATATTGGGCCCATAGACGGCAAGCCCGTTGACAAATCCCACTTGCGGCTGGGCAGGGATCTTTTTTTCCGGTCGGGGAGAGATCTGCGACGAATTGATGACCCACTCCACATCTTCCGCCCTGATCACGTTTCTGCGTTCCGACAAGGCCAATCCTGCCGATATTTGTACCACATTGACCGCTTCCCGGCCGTTGGAGGCATACCGCTTGATGACTTCCACAGCGCTGTCTTCAATGGGGAACTGTATCTTCTTGGCCGCATTGTAAACAATGCTTCCAATCTCTTCGGGTGTCAACGAACGGAAAAAGATCTCAACACAGCGGGATCTGATAGCTGGAGGAATCTCGTTGGGTGTGCGAGTGGTCGCACCAACCAGGCGAAAATCGGCCGGCAGCCCGTTTTGGAAAATATCGTGGATATGGGTCGGGATATTGCTGTCTTCGGAACTGTAATAGGCGCTTTCCAGCATCACCTTGCGGTCTTCCAATACCTTCAGGAGCTTGTTCATCTGGATCGGATGCAATTCTCCGATTTCGTCAATAAACAGCATCCCACCATGCGCCTTGGTGACTGCTCCGGCTTTCGGCTGCGGAATTCCCGCCATCCCCATGGCACCGGCGCCCTGATAAATCGGATCGTGAACCGAACCAATCAGCGGATCGGCGATCCCCCGTTCGTCAAACCGGGCGGTTGTGGCATCCAGTTCCACAAACTTGGCTTCACTCGAAAAGGGTGACAGGGGATTTTTCTTGGCTTCTTCCAGAACCACCCGGGCGGCTGCCGTTTTCCCCACACCCGGCGGACCATAGATAATCACATGCTGCGGGTTGGGTCCACAGATGGCTGCCCGAAGAGTCCGAAGACCTTCCTGCTGCCCCACAATATCCTCAAGGGAAGCTGGCCGGGTTTTTTCCGCCAGCGGTTCCGTCAAAGACACTGCTCTGAGTTTCCGCAGTTTTTCAAGTTCCTTCTTCGATTCCCGTTCCACCGCGGATCGATTGCTCTGTTGGGACTTGAGCAAATTCCAGAAATAGAGCCCGATTACCACCGCAAAAAACAGTTGGATCAGACTAACAATGGTCATTACGTTCAACGACATGTCCCCTCCTTTGCGGCAAAGATTCTGGAATCTAGTATGCCCACTGCAGGTAAATATAAACAGGCAACAACAAAGGCAGGAGTCGCCTCCTGCCTCTCGATTTCTAATTATGCGGTTTCTTCTTTTTTCTTTTTCTTGCTGCGGTTTTCAGCTGTGACCAGGACGGGCGGTTCTTTCTGGGCAACCGTTTCCCGGGTGACCACAACCTTGGTCACATCCTGGCGGGAAGGCACATCATACATCACATCCAGCATGATGCTTTCGATGATCGCACGCAAACCGCGGGCACCCGTATTCCGCTTGATCGCTTCCTTAGCGATTTCAACCAGGGCCTCTTCCGTAAACTCCAGCTGCACTTCGTCCATTTCCATCAGCTTCTGGTACTGTTTGACGAGGGCGTTTTTCGGTTCGGTAAGAATTTGAATCAACGCCTGTTCGTCCAACGCCTCCAGTGTGGTAATCACCGGCAGACGACCAACGAATTCGGGAATCAACCCAAATTTGAGGAGGTCTTCCGGCAACACTTTGTGCAGATACGCACCAGGTTTATGTTCATTCGCCACTTGTTCTTCCTGCGAGCCAAATCCGATCACTTTCTTCCCCAGGCGGCGTTTGATGATCTGTTCCATGCCGTCAAACGCACCGCCACAGATAAACAGGATATTGCTTGTGTCGATTTGGATGAACTCTTGGTGCGGATGTTTCCGTCCACCTTGTGGAGGGACGCTGGCAACGGTGCCCTCCAGAATCTTGAGAAGCGCTTGCTGAACACCTTCCCCCGATACATCGCGTGTAATCGACGGATTCTCCGATTTTCGGGCGATTTTATCAATTTCATCGATGTAGATAATGCCCTTTTCCGCTTTCTCCACATCGTAATCAGCTGCCTGAATCAGCTTGAGCAGTATATTTTCCACATCTTCGCCGACATACCCGGCTTCCGTCAAGGAAGTCGCGTCTGCAATGGCAAACGGAACGTTCAGGATACGGGCCAGTGTTTGCGCCAACAAGGTCTTCCCGCTGCCTGTAGGTCCAATCAGCAAAATGTTGCTCTTGGACAATTCGACTTCGTCCGCATTCTTCTGATTGGTATTGATTCGCTTGTAGTGGTTGTATACGGCGACAGACAGGGACTTCTTCGCTGTTTCCTGGCCAATCACGTATTGGTCGAGAATGTCTTTGATCGCATGCGGTTTCGGAACGTCTTTCAGTTCGAACTCCTGTTCTTCACCCAATTCTTCCTCGACGATCTCGTTGCACAATTCGATACACTCGTCGCAAATATATACACCGGGACCCGCCACCAGCTTACGCACCTGGTCTTGGGTTTTTCCGCAGAAGGAACACTTGAGCTGACCTTTCTCGTCATTAAATTTGAACAATCTTTTCACCCCTTATTTCAAATCTGTCCGGGAAATGACCTTATCAATCAGGCCATATTCCCTGGCCTGTTCTGCAGTCATGAAGAAGTCGCGGTCTGTATCGCGCTCAATCTTTTCAATGGGCTGCCCGGTCCTTTCGGAATAAATCCGGTTGATCTTTTGTTTGGTTCGCAAAATCCAATCGGCATGAATTTTGATATCCGCTGCTTGACCGCGTACACCGCCAAGAGGTTGGTGAATCATTATCTCACTGTTAGGGAGAGCATATCGCTTCCCCTTCGCACCAGCCATCAGGAGGAAAGAGCCCATGGAAGCCGCCATTCCAATGCAAATTGTGGAGACATCCGGTTTGATGAACTGCATTGTGTCATAGATTGCCATTCCCGCAGTGATGGAACCGCCGGGACTGTTTATGTACAGATTGATGTCTTTCTCCGAATCTTCAGCTGTCAGGAACAATAACTGGGCTACAACCAGATTTGCCACCATATCGTCAATCGGAGTGCCAATGAACACAATCCGATCCTTCAGCAAACGGGAATAGATGTCATAAGCCCTCTCGCCACGGCTGGTTTGTTCAACGACCATTGGTACGAGGTTCATTCTACCGCCCCCTGTCACGGTGATGTTGGAAAAACAAGGCACTTTATGTAAAGTGCCTTGTTTGATCTGTTGTTTCTTTATGATACACGATATTAAGATACTTTGCTATTCTCCACCAGGAACGAAATGGTTTTCCGCGTTACAATGTCGCTCTTCAGAGCTAGCAATTGAGGATCGCGGGATTCGAGAATCTCCTTGACCTGGTTGAAATCCATGCGCGCTTGATCCGCAATCTTCGCGATCTCTTCGGACAAGTCGTCTTCGGTAGCTTCAATCTGCTCCACTTTGCTGATCTCTTCCAGAACCAGACGGGTGCGAACCCGGTTCTCTGCATTGCCTTTCATTTCGGAACGAAGTTTGTCCTCGGACGAACCGGTGAACTGCAGGTATGCATCATAGGGAATTCCCTGCATTTGCAGACGCTGCTTAAAATCTTCCAGCATGGAGTCCACTTCATTGTCAATCATGACAGCCGGCAGATCAATGGTTGCGTTGGTAACGGCTTTCTCGAGCACCTTGTCCTCGAGGTAGCTCTTTTTCTCGTTCTCCGCTCTCTCTTTGAGTTTCTTCTCAAGATCGGATTTCAATTCATCCAGCGTATCAAATTCCGAAATATCCTTTGCAAACTCATCGTCCAGAGCCGGAAGCTGTTTGCGCTTGATCTCGTGCAGATGGATCTTGAACACAGCCGGTTGACCCGCCAGTTTCTCAACATGGTAGTTCTCCGGGAAGGTAACTTCGATATCCTTGTCTTCCCCTTTTGCCAAACCGATGAGTTGGTCTTCAAATCCGGGGATGAAGGTGCCGGAACCGACCTCCAGCTGGTATTTCTCAGCTTCGCCGCCTTCAAACGCCTCACCGTTGACAAAGCCTTTGAAATCAATGATTACAATATCGCCATTTTCTACTGTGCCTTCCTCAAGCACAATAATTTCAGCATGGGACTTTTGCAGATTTTCAAGTTCTTTCTGAACGTCTTCCGCCGTAACGGCAAACTCCTTCTTCTCGACTTCGACGCCTTTGTATTCGCCGAGTTTCACTTCCGGCTTGACAGTAACGGTTGCCTTGAAGATAAGCGGTTTGCCCTGCTCAAGCTGCACAATGTCAATGTCAGGACGTGCAACGGGTTCGATATTCGCTTCCGAAACTGCCTGGCTGTAAGCCTGCGGCAGCAAAATGTCGAGGGCATCTTCGTAGAGCACAGCAACTCCGAAGCGTTGTTCAAATATCTTACGGGGGACCTTTCCTTTACGGAAGCCCGGAACGTTTACACGTTTAACGACTTTCTTGAAGGCCTGGTCGATTGCTTGGTCAACCTTGGCACTGTCAACTTCCACTTCCAATACTCCTACGTTATTTTCCTTCTTCTCCCATTTCGCGGACATCTGCCTGTTTCCTCCTTAAAAACCCCAACACCAGTATGTATGGCGTGTAATTTCTCACGATGAACCACCTCATTATAGCATAACTTAATAAGGTTTCAAATACTCGAAAAACGCCAAAATGCTGGGAATGTAACGCTTAAAACACAGGGGCGGTCTGATGACCGCCCCTGTATTGAGAGATGGCGTGCCTAGCAGGATTCGAACCTGCGACACTTCGCTTAGAAGGCGAATGCTCTATCCAGCTGAGCTATAGGCACACTGAGTCCGGGATTCACCCGGAACAGAGATAAGTATATGAAAAACCGCCCCTCATCGTCAAGTGGAATTGACAGGGATTCGAGATAGTCGGTACTATTGGAATCCATGTTCAAAGCCAAAACCGGGCAATGCTTCCCCGGTAACGGAATACAGCTGAATCTTGACTTTTTTGCCGGCATCTCCAGCATGCAGTTCCATAATTCCATATGAAGGCTGCGCCACCACACCCCTTGAGTAGGACAAGCTCCCCGGATTGAGCAGCACAATCCCCTGTTCCTCGGCAATGACAGGAACGTGGGAATGTCCGAAAATCACCAATTCGGCGTTGAGTTCTTTTGCCCGGCAGGTTATGGGAAGCAGCGTCCGCTTAACCTTATAAAGATGGCCGTGAGTCATGAATACCTTCAGTCCCGACAACTCAAAAACCTGCTCATTGGAAGCAGAGCCGTCCGGGTCACAATTGCCGCAAACTGTCCTGAACCGAACATCCTGGCGGGAAAGCACGTCCTGTGCATGATCCCCGGCATGAAGCAGCAAATCAATCCCCTTATGCCTTCTCAGAACGTTGTCGATGCGATCTGTCCGGCCATGGCTGTCGCTCATGACACATATTTTCATGACGGATCCCTCACTGATAACAGTTCCAACAAGGACCGAATCGCTTTCGCCCGGTGACTGATCCGATTTTTCTCGTCCAAATCCAGTTCGCCAAACGTTTTCCGAAGATCCGGCACACAAAAGATCGGGTCATAGCCGAATCCCCCCTCACCTCTGGCTTCGGTGAGGATCACACCTTCACATTCCCCACGCGCCAACAGAGTAGGAGATCCAGGATTAGAGAACGCCAACGCGCATACAAACCGGGCTGTACGCTTATCCGGCGCAACACCAGCAAGTTCCTGCAGGAGTTTGTGGTTGTTGTCCGCATCAGATGCGTGCTCCCCCGCATATCGGGCGGAATAGACCCCCGGACGTCCCCCAAGGGCGTCGACTTCCAGTCCGGAATCATCTGCCAGAACCGGCACCTGCAACAGTTGGGCAATTGTTTCTGCTTTTTTCCGGGCATTGGCTTCAAACGTCAAACCGTCTTCGACAACCGGCGGCGTATTATCAGGCAGTCCACTGACAGTCCAACCCAGTTCCGACAATGCCTTGTCGAACTCTCTGACCTTGCCTTGATTGCGCGTGGCCAGAATCACCTGCATACTTCTCCCTCCCGGTAGAATAACTGGGCACGAGATCACTCAACGGGAGCGATACGGCCTGCAACTTCCCCAAGCGCTTCTTTCTGTTTCCTGATCAGGTCATGAATTCCTTCTTTGGCAAGGGACAGCATACTCTGCAGTTCATCCGGCGAGAAGGGCGTATCTTCCCCGGTCCCTTGAATTTCCACGAATTGGCCTTGGCCTGTCATGACCACATTCATGTCCACCTTCGCGGACGAATCTTCTATATAATTAAGGTCCAGCACAGGGGTTCCTTCCACAACGCCGACACTGACAGCGGCAAGATAATCGGTCAACGGAATTTTCTCGAGAGAGCCTTTTTGCGCCAATAAGTTCATGGCGTCTGCCATTGCTACAAACGCTCCCGTAATGGAAGCCGTACGGGTTCCTCCATCCGCCTGAATCACGTCGCAATCCAACCAGATGGTGCGTTCTCCAAGTCCGCGCAGGTCTACAACGGAACGCAGCGCGCGTCCAATCAGACGTTGGATTTCCATGGTTCGCCCGCTGACTTTTCCCTTGGTGGCTTCCCGCTGGTTCCGGCTTGGGGTTGCCCTGGGAAGCATGGAATACTCCGCTGTAATCCAGCCTTGACCACTGCCCCTGAGAAAGGGAGGTACCTTCTCCTCGACCGTCGCGGTGCAAATCACTTTCGTGTCCCCAACAGTAATCAGAACAGAACCTTCCGCATGCTTGATGAAATTGCGCTCAATTACTACATCTCGTATTTGATTCGGTTTTCTTTCGTCTCGTCTCAAAGCGGCACCTCCATACCTGCCACCCCTATTTCAACTTAGCGGTATTGCCAATCTATACTATCATATCCGTTGGAAAAAAATCCATGACTAACAAAAGCCGACAGACGATCTTTGTTCTGTCGGCTTACATCTTGGATTATTCAAAGTTGTTTCTGGTTGATGATTTGCGGGCGAACCACCGGTTTACTGAGGTCAAGACCCGGTGTTGTAACAGGAGGTTTCCCATTGACGGCAATCTTCACTTTCTGTTCTGTTGTATTGTCCAGTACGGACAGAACGATGGAATGGATCAGCTTGATCTGTTCCGTTGCGGACCCCTCTCCCATCAGGTTCTCAAAGTCGAGGTTGACCGTATCCCCGGATTTTGTGACATTCACCAACTTGGTTGCCGGCGACAGAGTCGCTTTCAATCCGGAAGTGAACGGACCGGCAACCAGTTGTTCGATCGTTGCCTTTATCTTATCCTCTTGCGTTTTTCCGATTAACCGGGTCACCGGTACCAGATAGCTGAAACTGCCATCCTTGTTGCTGCCCTGAAAGTAGAGCGTCAATCTCGTAGTTTCTGCAGGATTGATGTTTGGGGCCACCTGCAGATTGATGCCGTTCGCTCTGGTCAAAGGCTGTCCTATGGGGATCTTGCTGACCGGCATATAGGGAATGATGTTCCCATTAACCTTGAACTGTACCTGTTTTATTGTGGGAAACTCGGTCAGAGTCCAAACGACCGCATCAACCAGTTGCCGTTCCGCCGTGTCTACCCGCATTTCGGTGATTTCCTTACTGAAGTTCACCGTGGCGGTATTGTCTTTAATGTCTACCGACATCTTGGTGCCGGCCGGAATCACAGGGTGCAATCCCGTATCTTTGAGCAGTTCCTTGGAATTTTCCGGAGTCATGAAATTAAGTGCTTGGGTGGCTGGGGCTTCTGCTTTCGGAATATGTACCCGCAAAGGCACTACAAATCCCTTGTCGTCCTTGTAATAAAGGGTCGCTGCCATGGTCTCCGTCTTTTTGTCCATGGCCTGATTGGCACCTGACGGAGGCGGATCAATCGGGCTTGAAGTCTTGCTCAACAAGCCGCATCCGGCCGTTCCCGCCAAACTTACGATCAACATTCCGGCCAAGATTTTCTTCTGATGGCGCATCCTACGTCCTCCTCAACCTCATTTTCTATTCTATGTATACTGGGAGGTGGACGAAGTATGCTTGTTTTGTGGGACAAATTATGTTTACAATGCCAGGTGCTCTACGGCAACCGGTTGCCTTAGCCAGCGGTTGGCCACAGATGCAAACTGCCTAGCATCCCCCGTTGTGAAAAACCGGTGGCATGGCTCAAGGTTATCGTTATTCATCAGATCGCGGTCTGCCAGGATAAGCGACGCTTCCCTGGCTGTTTCTTCTGCGGATGATATCAGTTGCACTTTCGATCCGGCCACTTTCTGAATGACAGGTTCCAGAATCGGGTAGTGGGTGCACCCCAGGATTAACGTATCGATCATCTCCCGCTTCAAGGGGGCAAGGTATTCTTCCACCACCTGTTCCGCATATGCAGAAGCAGGATCCCCTTCTTCCACGATTTTCACAAACGGTGGGCAGGCTTGGCTTACCACCTGCAAACGCGGATTGATCCGATGGATTTCTCGGGCGTAAGCACCTGTTCGGACTGTAACTTCCGTACCAATCACTCCGATTCTTCCGGTACGGGTGGCCATAATGGCGGCACGGCTGCCAGGAGTAATGACTCCCAGCACGGGGACAGGATAATGGGCTTTGGCCTCTGCCAAACTGGCGGCTGTTGCCGTGTTGCAGGCAATTATAATCATCTTCACGTCAAGACCCATCAAAAAGTCCATGATCTCAAACGAATACTCTCTGACTTCTTCCGGGGGCCTGCTGCCATATGGACATCTAGCATTGTCTCCTACATAGATCAAGTTTTCCTGCGGCAATTGACGCCACATTTCCTGAACGACCGTAAGTCCTCCGACACCTGAATCAAAAAGTCCAATCGGTTTCGAATTGGCCACCGTGACTCTCCTCTCCTGCATTCAATGAGAACATTATAGCACGGGACCCCGTTTTCTACCGAAAAAAAGTGAAGACCCTACTTTACGCAAGTAGGGCACACCAGGCAAAGGATTTAGATTTGTATTTCCCCAAGCCGTACCAATTCCACAACAGCCTGGGACCGTCCTTTGACGTTCAGCTTTTTCATCACATTGCTTATGTGATTGCGGACAGTCTTTTCGCTAATGAAAAGAACTTCAGCAATCTCCTTGGTGGTTTTGTCCTGGACAAGCAGCTCAAATACTTCGCGTTCCCGACTTGTTAGAAGAGATTTGCCACGAACGTCCTTCCCCGCAGTCACTTTTCTCGATCCCTCCTTGCTGGGTCATGATTGACAAGGTCAAGGGATACAGTCAGATTATCTTATGACCGGGTAAAGACAATGGTGCCGTCAGGCAATCAACAATTTCAATTCCATGACGCCCATTTCTCTTAGCGACAATGGTACTGCCACAGCGCTGGTGCTTGCGGTTGTGACATTTTGTCCGAATACCAGTTTGGGCGGGGATATGTCTACAACAAGCCCCTCTTGGGATAACAGGGAGCAAGCGTTCCCGCTTATCATATTCCCCAGTTCGGAAATTGCGCTTTGGCTGATGGCGTCCAATTCATTCAATTGAAAACCACCCATCATGGCAGAAGCGATCTTTAAGGCGGTATCGGGGACAAAACCAAAGGCCACACTGGCTTGAACGGCTCCATGCAGGTCAATCAAAATCCACAAATAGGAAGCATGCAGCTCCGGATGGCTTGCCACCACGGTGCCCGGTTCCGCTTGTACACGTGTCATCTGCTCGAGAATGCTTGCAGCCGATTGCATGAAAGGACTGATGATCCTTGCCGCCATAAAGCCAACTCCCTTGTGTACCGAATAACAATTTAAAAGGTAAACCAGATTATACCATTATTCTTCACGTTTTCGACACACTTCGCCGAAAATTAAGACTAAAGTCCCAGATCCGACAAATAATGGATTTCCCCAACACCTTGTATGTAAAAAGGTTGTCCCATAATTTATTGGGACAACCCTTCAGACACTTTTCCTTTTGTTACTTCCGCAGCCAGCTGGTAATGGCATAGCGGTTGACTTGAGCATTCATCGCTGCAATGGAAGTGGTCAGCGGAATGTTCTTCGGACATACTTGCACACAATTTTGCGAGTTGCCGCACTCATGAATGCCGCCTTCCGCCATCAGCGCTTCGATCCGCTCGTGGGAATGCATGGAACCGGTCGGATGCGTATTGAACAGACGAACCTGGGAGATGGCAAAGGGACCGATGAAACTGGTTTTTTCATTCACATTCGGACATGCTTCCACGCAAGCACCACAGGTAAAACACTTGGACAATTCATATGCCCACTGGCGATCCCGTTCCGCCATGCGAGGACCCGGCCCCAAGTCATAGGTGCCGTCGATCGGAACCCACGCCTTAACCCGTTTCAATGCTTCAAACATGCGGGAACGGTCGACAACCAGGTCACGAATAACCGGGAACGTGCGCGCCGGCTGCAAACGAATCGGTTGCTCCAGCTTATCAATCAGCGCGGTACATGCTTGGCGCGGCTTTCCGTTGATCACCATCATGCAAGCTCCGCAGATTTCTTCGAGGCAATTGGACTCCCATGTTACCGGTGCTACCTGTTCCCCTTTGGCATTGACCGGATTGCGTTGAATCTCCATTAGGGCGGCAATCACATTCATGCCAGGACGGTGAGGTACCTTGAACTCTTCCGTGTAAGGTTTGCCGTTGTGTGTGTCTTGTCGTTCAATGATCAGGTGGACCATTTTGTTGTCGCTCATTGTTTGGTCGCCTCCTTATCCACACTGTAGTTACGCAGACGAGGCTTGATCAGGGATGTGTCCACATCTTCGTATTCAAAAGCGGGACCATTTGACGTCCACTTGGCTTTCGTGGTCTTCAACCACTCTTCGTCGTTGCGGTCCGGAAACTCCGGTTTGTAGTGTGCTCCACGGGACTCGTTGCGGTTCAGTGCACCGATGGTAATCACACGCGCAAGCTCCAGCATATTCCACAATTGGCGGGTAAACGGTGCCATCATGTTCTCCCAGCGGGATTTGTCGGACATGCCAATCCGCTTCCACCGTTCCATCAGCTCAAGGATTTTGTCATCCGTTTTCTTCAATCGGTCATTGTAACGAACAACCGTCACGTTGTCGGTCATCCACTGGCCAAGTTCACGATGCAGTTGGTAAGGGTTTTCGTTGCCATCCATCTTGAGGATGTCCTCATACTGCTGCTCGCGCTTCTTGCGTTCCGCTTCAAAGTGATGCTGCGCCACATCGCCGGAAGCCTTCTTCAGTCCTTTGATGTATTGGACTGCCTTCGGACCGGCTACCATGCCGCCATAAATGGAGGACAACAGGGAGTTGGCTCCCAAACGGTTTGCGCCGTGCTGCGAGTAATCGCATTCCCCTGCGGCAAACAGCCCTTTGATATTGGTGTGCTGGTCATAGTCTACCCACAAGCCGCCCATTGAATAGTGAACAGCCGGGAAGATGCGCATCGGAACCTTGCGCGGGTCGTCACCGACAAACTTCTCATAGATTTCAAGAATACCGCCCAGCTTAACATTGAGCGTTTCCTTCGGTATATGGGAAACATCCAGGTAAACCATGTTCTCGCCGTTTATGCCCAGACCCAAATCCACGCAAACGTGGAAAATCTCGCGGGTAGCGATGTCACGGGGAACCAGGTTTCCGTAAGCGGGATATTTCTCTTCAAGGAAATACCAGGGTTTGCCGTCTTTGTAAGTCCAGACCCGTCCGCCTTCACCGCGGGCAGATTCGGACATCAGACGCAGCTTGTCATCCCCGGGGATGGCAGTCGGGTGAATCTGGATAAACTCCCCGTTTGCGTAATAAGCACCCTGTTGATACACGGCGGAAGCCGCAGTACCCGTGTTGATGATGGAGTTGGTTGTACGGCCAAAAATCAGGCCGGGTCCGCCGGTTGCCAGAATCACCGCGTCCCCCACAAAGCTGTGAATCTCCATGGAACGCAGGTCTTGGGCCACAATTCCACGGCAGGTTCCTTCATCGTCCTGAACAATGGACAGGAACTCCCAACCTTCATATTTCTGAACCAGTCCCGCCGCTTCAAAACGGCGAACCTGTTCGTCAAGCGCGTAAAGCAACTGCTGACCGGTTGTAGCACCTGCAAATGCGGTCCGGTGGTGCTTCGTTCCCCCAAAGCGGCGGAAATCCAGCAGACCTTCCGGTGTCCGGTTAAACATGACCCCCATGCGGTCCAACAGGTGGATAATTCCCGGCGCCGCCTCACACATGCCCAGAACAGGCGGCTGGTTGGCAAGAAAATCCCCGCCGTAAATCGTATCGTCAAAGTGTTCCCAGGGAGAATCGCCCTCCCCTTTGGTGTTGACCGCTCCGTTAATACCGCCCTGCGCACAAACAGAGTGGGAACGCTTAACAGGCACAAGTGAAAACAAATCCACAGGAACGCCGGCTTCCGCAGACTTGATGGTGGCCATCAATCCGGCGAGTCCCCCTCCTACTACAATGATGCGTTGATTCATACTTCTGTTCCCCTCCCTTTACGCTCCCGGATACTTAAACGCCCATAAGGCGCTTACGCCCAGGAATGAGATAGCCAGCCAGATGCCTCCCATGGCATAGGCCGATACACGCTGGGAGCGAGGGCCCACCGTCACACCCCAGTGAATCAGGAAACTCCAGAGACCGTTTACAAAATGGAAGGAAGCCGCAACAACTCCAAGTATCATAAACCAGAATGTAAACGGACTCCCGACCAGTTGCGCCACCATGTCAAAGCTTGGCGAATTGCCGCTGAAACGGGTTGTCCACAAATGATAAACCACAAAAATAAAGGTGATGACACCGGTAATTCGCTGCCAAACAAACATCTGGTTGCGGAACCAGGAGAATCGGCCGGCGTTGTAGCCCGAAGTAAACGCAATGTACATGCCATAAACTCCGTGGTATAAAAGCGGAAGGAAAATGAATAAAACCTCGATTACCGGCAAAAACGGCAGGCCTGCAATCCCTTCTACCGCCTGGTTAAAATGTTCCGCCCCTCTTGTTGACTTGGCATTCGTGAACAGGTGAAAAACCAAGAAAAGACCGACAGGCGCAACTCCTGTCAAAGAGTGTAGACGTCGAAACCAAAAATCCTTTTGCTGTTGATTCACTGAGTCTGGTCCTCCCTTCCAATGTCGCCTTTTCGGCTTTCGTCTTTGTGCATGAGTGTTCTTTCACATTCGGGCACAAAGACTTCTCTTTTTGTGTTGCCCCCTTCATTTGTTCAAAAGACTGTCCCCCCAGGTCGAAAAAGAAGAGTAACCGCTTTCGTCAGATCCAATTCTCTCCTCTGATTGCCCAGGAAAGAATAAAAATGTGGTTTGCTGTTTCCACCACATTTTATTCTGAACAGCCGTTCATTCTATGTGAAATTCTCCCACTAATCCGCGAATGTGTCAAGAATGTTACAATGATATTTTTTGCGATATCAGACACTTTGAGACATGAATTCGACACTTTTCGCATATAATCCGGGCTCTGCTGCAAATGCGGCATCTTGGCAGTCGATTGTTTCATCCTCCGCACAAGGAATCAACAAAGGCGGTTCGTGCAAGAGTTTCTCCAGCATTCCCCCGGTTAAAAAAGCTTGCAGTACGCTCTTTTCCAGGCCTGTCACCACATAACCGCCCACTGCTTCCTTAGCGGAAGCCATTCCGGTTTCACGGACAATCCTGCCTCCCGACCGGGTTATAAAGAGACGGAACTGATGTTCCGCATGGGCAAACGTATCAACAATCGCCTTAAACCGGACAAAAAATGGCCGGACCGCTTCCTGATTCACATCCGGATAAACAGGAGTTTCCCAGTTAGGGGACCGGAGGACTTGGCCCGGCTGGCGGAGCAATGCGGTCAAATCCTCCAGAACGGCACTGGCCGTCGGGTATTCACCCGCCCCTTTGCCGATAAACGTCAGGTCTCCCACCACGTCTCCCGAAATGGTAACCGCATTGAAAACATCATTCACCCGCGCCAGGGGATGAGACATGGGAAGCAGGACCGGCCCCACCGACACATCAATGCCCGCTTCTGTCCTGCGGGAACGTCCGATCAATTTGATCACATACCCGAACTCCCTTGCCCACTTCAAATCCAGCGGCTGAATGGAAGTAATTCCCTCCCTTGGAATCTCATACGGGGACACTTGGACATCATAAGCCAAATTGGTCAGAATGGCCAGTTTGTAGGCCGCGTCAAATCCCTCCACGTCGCTTGTGGGATCCGCCTCCGCATAGCCAAGTTCTTGCGCCTTTGCCAACACCTCTGCAAAAGACTGTCCGGTTTGTTCCATTTGAGTCAGGATGTAATTGGTGGTCCCGTTAAGAATTCCTGAGACTTCATGAACGCGATTGGCAGTCAGATACCCCTGCAGGAACCGGATCACCGGAATTCCGCCGGCTACACTGGCTTCAAACAACAGCTGGACACCCGATTCCTCAGCCGCCCGCAGCAGTTCGGGGCCATGTTTGGCCAACAGCTCTTTGTTTGCCGTAATCACATGTTTGCCTGCACGAAGCGCACTCAGGATTATGGTGCGGGCCGGTTCAATTCCGCCCATGACTTCTATAACTACAGGAATGTCGGTGGAGCTCAGAATAACTCCCGGATCCGTCGTAATCTGTTCGGGTTTCACTTTGACATTCCGCTCTTTGGACGGGTTGCGGACAAGAATATAGGGAATCTCAATCTCACAACCGGTTCGCTGCCGGATGGATTCCCCATTTTGCGCCAGGGCCTTGATGAATCCTGAACCGACGGTTCCCAATCCAAGCAGGCCGGCACGTACTCTTCTGTTTTCTCCGTTCACCGGAACACTCATCTTGACCCTCCACTCTCCAGAAACTCTCCAACCCATTCGTTCATGATTTCAAACTCGATCAGGAACGCATCATGCCCGTGGATGCTCTGCATCTCCCGGTATATCACTTGCTTTCCCATTGCCTTCAGCAATTCGGCGGTATCGAACAATTCCCTGGCCGGGAACAGGAAATCGGAATCAATTCCCACCATCAGAGCCTTGCCTTTGATCCGATCCAGAACCTGTTTGTAGTCACCGCGTCCGCGGGAAATGTCGTGCAAATCCATCGCCTTGAGCAGATACAAATAGGTATTGGCGTCAAACCGCTGAACCAGTTTTTTTCCTTGGTAGCTCAGATATTTCTCCACCTGAAATTCCGACTCCATGGCAAAGGGGTCATCGGTAGGAACCATGGACAGTCCAAATCGCTCTTCGTACAGATCAAAACTGCGGTAAGTGATCATGCCAAGCCTGCGCGCCAGGTTCAGCCCTTTTTCCGGAAACGTGATTCCATAGTAGTCGCCATTCAGCCATTCGGGGTCGTTGTAGATTGCCTGCCGCATTACATTGTTGAAAGCTATGCCCATCGACGAAAATTTGCCGGCTGTGGCAAGGGGGATATAGGTTTCCACCATGTCGGGATAGGTGACCGCCCATTCAAAAACCTGCATGCCGCCCATCGAACCCCCGATAACCGAATACAGGCGGTCGATTCCGAAGCTCCTGACCAAATGGTACTGGGCGTGCACCATGTCACGAATCGTCACGGTTGGAAATCTCATCCCGTAGAACCTGCCGTCTGCCGGATTGATCGATCCGGGTCCCGTTGAACCGTAACACCCTCCCAGTACGTTGGCGCAAATAACAAAGTACCGATTGGTGTCAATCGCCTTGCCAGGTCCGATCAGCCCCTCCCACCAGCCGGGGTTTTCTGCCGTACCGCCGGCATGGGTGTCTCCGGTCAATGCATGGCAAACCAGAATCGCATTGTCCCTGGAAGCGCTCAACCTGCCAAAGGTCTCGTAAGCAAGCACCGCACCTGACAGCAACTGTCCGCTTTGCAGGATCATATTCGGCAGCTTGTATTCCCTTCTAAGCACATCTTCGACTCGAATAGCCATGCAATCACCTCCGAAATCGCCCGTTATTCAAGGCGGACGCCTTTTAAGCAACGGCACTGTATGCCGCTATTCTGCCAGACCGTCTCGGTTAACGGCACTGAGTGCCGTTATTTCTAGAATCTTTCTTTGAATTCAAAAACCCCGCTCAGATGAGCGGGGTCACATAAGTTCTGTTCGCCGCCTCTCATCTTTCAGAATCGGATCGATTCTGCAGGAATTGGCACCAAGAATCCAATTGCGCGATGCGCAATCATCGGAATCCGGTTGCCGGGCTTCATCGGGCCAGTCCCTCCGCCTCTCTGGATAAGAGTTCAAACCGAATATTCACTTAAATTATTGAGATGAGTGTATCACGGGGGATAAAGAAGAGTCAAGAAAGAAATGCCAAAATCCCTTATAAAATAAAGCCTTTTAAGCTGTTCGGAATACTCGGATTCTCCTAAACAAAAGACCAACACCCTGAATCGAAAAGGGTTGTTGGTCGATAGCACCAAAGTTCTTGTTTACTTCGCCACGGTGGCAGCTTCCACCGCATCCAGGCCGAAGGCCGTGTGGAGCGCGCGCACTGCGTCGTGTACGTCGGCGGCATCAATCACGCAGGAAACTTTGATCTCAGACGTGCTGACCATCTTGATGTACATGCCGTTTTCGGACAGCACCTGGAACATTTGGGCCGCAACACCCGGGTTGCTGATCATTCCGGCGCCGACGATCGATACTTTCGCCAGATCTTCTTCACATACGATCTCTTTCGCGCCCAGAGTGGACTGCAGGCTGGTAAGAACCTCAAGCGTGCGAGTCAGGTCGTCTTTCGTAACAGTGAAAGAGATGTCGCTGCGGTCGTTATGAACAACACTTTGTACGATGATGTCAACGTTGATGCTTTCTTTCGCCAGCGTGTTGAACACAAGTTGCAGGTTGTCTTTCCGGTTTGGCACACCTATCAAAGCCACCTTGGCCACATTCAGATCATGTGCAATGCCGCTTACCACAATTCCTTTTTCCATAGTTGCCACCTCTTTCACCAGTGTTCCCGGAGTCGGTTTAAAGCTGGAACGGACCATCAGGGGTACTTTGTACTGCTTTGCATATTCAACGGCTCGTGGGTGCAGCACGGCGGCACCCAAATTCGCCAGTTCAAGCATTTCGTCATAAGAGATTTCCTGAAGCTTGCGTGCATGTTTTACAACCCGGGGGTCGGTGGAATAAACACCTTCCACGTCTGTATAGATCTCGCACAGATCCGCTTTCAACGCAGCAGCCAGTGCTACAGCAGTCGTATCGGAACCGCCACGGCCCAATGTGGTGATGTCCCCGCCATCGCTTATGCCTTGGAAACCGGCCACCACAACCACTTTGCCCTCCTTCAGTTCCGAGAAGATTCGTGTTGGGTCCATATCGGTGATTCTTGCCTTGCTGTGAACAGCTTCCGTGCGGATACCCGCTTGCCAACCGGTCAGGGAGACGCTATCTTTCCCAATATCCTGCAGCGCCATAGCCAGCAGGGCAATCGACACTTGTTCACCGGTAGTCAGCAGCATATCCATCTCTCTTGCCGACCTTTTGGGTGACACCTTCACCGCCAGATCAATCAGGTCATCCGTGGTGTCCCCCATTGCGGACACAACCACGACCACCGAATGGCCCTGATCCACGGTATCCGCCACACGACGGGCCACCCGCTTGATGTGTTCAGGGCTTGCCACCGAACTGCCGCCAAACTTCTGAACGATTAACGCCACATTCTCCACTCCCTTGCCTTTATAAAACTTATTTACAGTTCCTTACTCAATGGGTTCCCTGATCAGAGGTAAAATAAGGGATTATTAAGTTCTTATTTTTATGATTCCATGGTCTTATTCCATAATAAGGGATTCTAAAGATCTTATTTTAAATTCACCAAACCAAGTCATCAGCACAACCACGAATTAAGTACGCGAAAGTCTCTTATTTCAAACCCTCACTTTGGGACCTTGCAGACCTTGCCCGTTAGGTGAAAGGCCATACACCAAAAATGCACAGTCAACACAAAAGCGGCAATAGAAGGCTGAACAGGTCACCCGTCTACTGCCGCCCGAATATGCAAAGTCAGCGTAGCAGTGCCTCCTCTCCATGCAAACGGTCTTCGGATAAAAGCTCCCATCCGCTTCCCAGGCCGGGAGCCGAAGATTCGAACAAACCGTTCACTTCCCTTGAATCATCTCAGCGAGATAGTTCTCCACAGAAAGCCAGGGACGCTTCCTGTGACAGTCCTGCACCTGTTCGATGCAGGCCCAGCCAGACACTCCCGGGTGAATGTCCGCTTCGGCGAAGATCCCTTTTCCGTTGCGTCGTGGAGTTCCCGACTCTCGGCAGCGGTACTCATGATCGTTCGCGCCTCTACCTCACCCCGTTAGAGATGAGGCAAACTATAAAATTTTAAAACATTATAACACCGTCAGCCGGCAAGGTCTAGGGGTTTATCACAAACTTGTTTATCACAAACTTTCTCACTTTAGAGCCCTGAGTATCAGAAAGTCCAAAACAATCAGGATCGGTGCGAGCCATGCCGCATAACGAAAGACGGATATACTTCTCCCCCTTTTGATTAACTGCTCCAGTAAAACATCGATCAGAAAGAAGAGCAAGGCTGCAGTACCCGACAGAAACGCTGCAAACGGGGCAACCAGGAAGCAAAAATCAGACCAAACATGCCCCCGAGCAAGACATGATAGATCCCTGAAATTGGATATCTCAAGAGTGCGGGCAGCTTTCCAAAATACATTTCACCGCCCATGGAAATCGAGATTCCATAAACAAAGATTATCGGAAACGCATATAGGGAGAGAAAGAAAACACCTGCCGCATAATCATACGATTGTTCCAAAAATGAATAGTATTCACGCGGAAGAGGATCGAATTCAGTTGCCACGAGCATCGCAAAGACCGATGCGGACAAAGAAGCGGCAATAAACTTCCGTTTTACCTCGTTTGGACCGACCATATGTTCCACCCCTAACGACGAACCGGGTAGAGGTAAATACGACACCCATACAAATGATTCCTGCAAACAAAAAGACCACCCGCTGTGCTAGTATCTGTCGGCAACAGAGAGTGGTTCTTCTCAGTACAAGTTTACGCATGCTGCAGGTATGCCAGAATCTCCTTCGCCAGCTTATCCCCGATCCCAATCTTACGAAACTCTTCCACCGGAGCCGATTTGATCGCATCAATCGACCCGAAATGTTTCAGCAGCTGTTTGCGGCGTTTCTCGCCCACACCAGGGATGTCGTCCAACACCGAGCGGATCGCCTGTTTGCCGTGGGTCTGCCGATGGAACGCGATGGCAAACCTGTGAACCTCATCCTGGATTCGCGTCAGCAGGTAGAAGGCTTGCGAAGAGCGGTCAATGGGAATCGGTTCCGGATCATCCCCGAAAAAAAGCTGGCTGGTGCGATGACGGTCATCTTTGGCCAAACCGCAGACCGGGATGTCCAAGTCCAATTCGTTCTGCAGCACATCCAGGGCTGCGTTGATCTGCCCTTTGCCGCCGTCAATCACGATCAGGTCGGGCAGCGGCTGTTTCTCCTTCAATGCCCGGACAAACCGCCGGCGGATCACTTCCCTCATGGAGCCGTAATCATCAGGCCCCTGCACCGTCTTGATCTTGTATTTCCGGTATTCTTTCTTGGCCGGTTGGCCGTTGATAAACACCACCATGGCGGCCACCGCATCGGCCCCCTGGATGTTCGAGTTGTCAAAGGACTCGATCCGGACAGGTGTCGGGATGGCCAGAATCTCACCCAACTGCTGAACCGCACGGATGGTCCGGTCCATATCCCGTTCCATCATTTTGAATTTCTCTTCAATGGAGATCCTGGCGTTCTCACAGGCCATATCCACCAGTTGTTTCTTGATTCCCCGCATGGGAACCCGAACCTTCACCGACAACCACTCTTCAATCAAGTCGGTGTCAAGTCCCGCAGGCAAAAGTATTTCCCGGGGAAGGTCGTTGTTGTCAAAGTAGAACTGGGTGACGTAAGAAAGGAAATCCTCCCGCTCCTCCCCATGGTGCTGGAACACGGCCACATCCCGCTCGATCAGCTTGCCGGAGCGCACATAGAAAACCTGCACGCACATCATGCCCCTGTCAGCATAGTAACCAAATACGTCCCGGTTCACCGTATCGCCCAGATCGATCTTCTGCTTCTCCATAACCTTGTCAATGTGGTTGATCAGATCCCGCAGTTCCTTCGCCCGTTCAAAGTTCAGGGCCTCCGCCTCTTTGTGCATCTTCTCGACCAACTGCTGCTTGATTTCATCGTGACCCCCGCCCAGGAACTTGGCAATTTCCTTCACCATCCGGTCGTAGGTGTCCTGTTCGACAGGGAACTCGCACGGTGCCACACATTGGTTGATGTGATAGTAAAGGCACACTTGCGGCTTCAGTGTCCTGCATTTGCGCAAAGGATACAGACGGTCCAGCAGTTTCTTGGTTTCATTGGCCGCTCCTGCATTCGGGTAAGGACCGAAATATTTGCCCCCGTCTTTCTTGACCCGGCGCACAATCTCCAGTTTCGGATGTTCCTCGTTGGTAATCTTGATGTACGGGTACGTCTTGTCGTCCCGAAGCATGATGTTGTAATGAGGAGAGTATTTCTTGATCAGGTTGTTCTCAAGGATCAGCGCTTCAATCGCCGTGTCGGTGACGATATATTCAAAGTCTGCAATGTTGGAAACAAGCAGTTGTGTCTTGCCGTCATGCGAACCGGTAAAGTATGAGCGAACACGATTTTTAAGCACCTTCGCCTTGCCGACGTAGATCACTTCCCCACGGCTGTCTTTCATCAGGTACACGCCGGGTTTGGCTGGCAGCAGGGCCAATTTTTCCTTGATTTGATCCCGTTTGGTCATAGGTATCACCGACATTATCGTATCACAGGCGTCAAGCGCCCGGTTCAGCTTTTGGGCGAGCCGGTTTCCGGCATGCCGCCCCGTTTCTCAATATATTCAAACAGGAAGGACTCTCCATCCCGGTAGAACCTGGGATCAAAAATTCCCAGCTTCTGCTCGTTGTCCACCACAACCACAAAGGGTGCCCACCGGTAGAGCGTCTTGGCCTTCGGATTTTCCGCAAACAACAGATTCAGATCCGCACTCTCCCGGGAGGTCAACTGATGGACCAACCGGGGTTCGCTCCAGACGGTTGCGGCAAGGATTTCCACTTTGTCCCCTTTTTTCCCGATCAACTGGAAGTTCCATGGAACGAAGCTGGCGGCCAGAGTCTGTTCATCATAGCGCCCTTGCACCGACTTATAGATCATGTATCCCTGCACCGATTGGATAAGAAAATGGGCCGCAATCAGAATGCCAACCGTCTTGTATACAAGGTGGGGCTTGAATTTGCGAAGCCTTGCCAAAACAAATCCCGCAAGAATAATGGTCCATACCGTTAAATCGACAATCGGCACGGTCCCAAAAGTAATCCGCACATCGGAGAAGGGCTCCAGATACCCCGTTCCCCATGCATTAAACAGGTCGCTTGTAACGTGTATGAACACGGCCAGAAGTCCGACCCAGAATATCCTCCGGTCCCTGGTCCGAAACAGCAGGAAACAAAGTCCCGCGATCAGCAGCGCCCAAACCGGCACCAGAAACACCGAGTGGGTAAGTCCCCGGTGCCACATTTGATACATCCCTTCCGTATCCCAGTACCTGGAGATCACATCGATGTCGGGGATTTGACTGCCGACAAGGGAGGTTGCGAACATCGCCTTTTTCAGCCGCGCATCCATTTCTTCCTTGTTAAGAGCGCCGTATATGGTCAGGCCGAACCATGTATGTGTGATGGTGTCCATCGCGATCTCCTCTCAGGTCCATTCACAAGTTCTTAACTTATTATAGCGGAAAAAATGGTATGATTTTATGCATGATTCGATTTGCACGGAGGTTTATATGAATACAGAACGACAATCCCGCTTGGCAGAAGTGGCAAAAGTGTTTCTCAAACTGGGGACCATTGGCTTTGGTGGTCCGGCCGCCCATGTGGCCATGATGGAAGAAGAGATCGTAAGACGGAGAAAGTGGCTGGAGAAAGACAAATTCCTCGACCTGCTGGGAGCCGCCAACCTGATCCCAGGCCCCAACTCCACAGAATTGGCGATTCATCTGGGATATCAGCGGGCTGGTTGGCCGGGGCTGTTTGTGGCGGGGGCTTGTTTCATCCTGCCCGCCATGCTCATTGTACTGGCGTTTGCTGTCATTTACAGGATGTTCGGCGAATTGCCGGAGGTTTCCTGGGTGTTGTACGGGATCAAACCGGTGATTATCGCCATAGTACTGCAAGCATTGTGGTCCCTGGGCAAGTCCGCCTTGAAAAATAAACAGACTGTCGCAGCTGCAGCCCTGGCAACAGTGCTATTGCTTGAGAACTGGAACGAGATTCTGCTGCTGGTGCTGGCGGGACTGTTCGTGATGATCATCAACAACCGCTCCCGGTTAGGATCCAACACGGCAGGACTTATGCTGCCGCTTGCCCCGGTTAAGGCATCACCGTTCGGTTTCCCTGCGGGATGGCTTCTGGCCGACGGGGTCCAACAGGCTGTCGCGGGCAGCATGTCCCTCGCCAAACTGTTTCTGGTGTTTCTAAAAATCGGCTCGGTGCTCTACGGAAGCGGATACGTGCTGCTGGCCTTCCTGCAATCCGATTTTGTGGAGCGCAACAAGGCGCTGACCTCCCAGCAGTTGATCGATGCGGTGGCTATCGGACAGTTCACACCGGGTCCCTTGTTCACAACAGCCACCTTTATCGGATATCTGATTCAGGGAACCCCCGGAGCGATTCTCGCCACCATCGGGATCTTCCTGCCGGCTTTTGTATTTGTTGCCTTGACATCGCCGTGGATTCCCAAGCTTCGCCGTTCCCCGTGGCTGAGCGCATTCCTCGACGGTGTCAATGCCGCATCCCTGGCCTTGATGGCGGTGGTCGCCTGGCAGTTGGGGCAAGCGGCCGTTGTCGACTGGACTACAGCCCTGCTCGCTTTGGCCAGCCTGTTTCTGGTGATCCGGTTCAAGGTCAACTCCGCCCTATTGGTAATAGGTGGGGGGATAATAGGGTTTGTGACGCAGGTATGGTTTGCGTAGATGATACAGCCAGATGCAGAATCCCAGCCAGAACCCGCCTGCCAAATACCCGGCCAGGATGTCGCTCGCATAATGAACCCCAA